>JAZUMX010000811.1:0-2604 GCA_045603865.1 Thermoguttaceae bacterium | reverse complement strand
CAAGCACGCTGGTGGCGGCTGGGGACTGAAGGAGGATGCCATCTTCTGGGGTTTTGACGGGTTCAAAAAGGCGATGGATTACGGCTGGGAAAACGGCGCTCGTTACGTCATTCTCGCCACGCCTCCGGGATTCCGTCCGATTCATTATAAATATGCTATCGAAAAAGGCTACAACGTCTTCATGGAAAAACCCTGCTGCGTTGACGCGCCCGGCTTCAAAATGCTCATGGAAGTCAACAAACTGGCAGACGAAAAAGGCTTGGCTGTCGGCGTTGGTCTTCAGAGACACCATCAGGGCGACTACGAAGCAGGCTTCAAGGCTGTTTGCGAAGACGACAAGTACGGCGATCTGATTTACGCCAACGTTTACTGGAACGGCGGAGGCGTTTGGACTCGGCCTCGTCAGGATTGGCAGACTGAAATGCAGTATCAGATGAGCAACTGGTATTACTTCAACTGGCTCTGCGGCGACAACATTTGCGAACAGCACGTTCACAACCTGGACGTCGGCAACTGGTTCCTCGGCAAGGGCGACAAGATGTATCACCCGGTTTCCGCCAACGCCATGGGCGGACGCGAAGTTCGTAAGAACAGCGTCAACGCCGGCGAAATCTTCGACCATCACTTTGTCGAATTCACCTACGCAGACGGCAAAAAGATGTATTCGCAGTGCCGTCACATTCCGGGCGCCTGGAGCGCAGTTTGGGAAAACGTCCACGGAACCAAAGGCTGGGGCGGAGTTACCGAACGCGGCGGCCGCAAGGGCAACCCGTACGACAACGAACATCAGGATCTGTGCAAGGCGATTCGCGAAGGCAAACCCTTCAACGAAGGTTGGTATGCCGCTCACTCCTGCATGATCGCCGTTTTGGGACGTATGGCGTCCTACTCCGGACAGACGGTTTCCTGGGACGACGCCGTCAACAAGGGACCGGCTTTGATGATCTACGAAGATCACGAAAAGCTCACCATGGAATCCGAAGCCCCGGTTAAGCCCAAGTTTGACTATAAAAATCAGGAAGAGAAAGAAAAATTCATCGAACAGGCTATCGCAGAATTGAAGAACGGCAAGTACGAAGCCTACAATATTGCTATCCCCGGAGCTACCAGCCCGTTCGCTGGCAACAACTTCAAATAATATGCGTTTAGCAATTTGTGAGTAACATTTAATAACCAGGAATAGGGAGTGGGTTTCCGCTCCCTATTTCCCTATTCCCTACTCCCTATTCCCTGTTCCCTAAACATGCTGGAACAAATCAAAAAAGAAATCTGCGACATCGGCGACCGCATTTATAAAAAGGGGTTCGCCACCGGCAACGACGGCAACATTTCGTATCGCCTCAACGAGAACGAAGTCGTCTGCACCCCGACGATGATTTCAAAAGGGTTTATGACCCCGGACGACCTGTGCATCGTTACTATGAACGGCGAACAGATAGCCGGCAAGCGTAAAATGACGTCTGAAATCAAGCTGCATTTGACGCTCATGAAGGAACTGCCGGAGGTGAAGTCGGTCGTGCATTGTCACCCGCCGTATGCAACCGCGTTTGGAATTGCGCGCGAGCTGATTCCGCTGGGCGTCATGCCGGAAATTGAAGTTCAGCTTGGTGAAGTCCCGATAGTTCAATACGCCATACCCGGCAGTCAGGAGCTGGCGGATACGATTCTGCCCATAGCGCATAAGTCCCGCGTTTGCGTCCTTGCCAATCACGGAACGCTTTCCTGGGGCGATACGGTCGAACACGCCTACTGGTGGACGGAAATGCTCGACGGGTACTGCCGTCTGCTCATGCTGGCGCATAATCTCGGCAACGTCGGGTATTTTTCACGTCAGGACATTCAAGACCTTCTGGAACTCAAAAAGCGCTGGAATGTAACAGACCCGCGCACGTCCATGGAGGGAATCGACATCGGCGACAACGACGTCTTCCGCGACTTGTGGGAAAAAGCCGGCTTCGGACATCGCGCCTTCGTCCCGCCTGGGACTAAATCCAACGGATTGGGCAACGCCTTGAATCTGGATGCGATAACCGATATCATCGCCGAAAAAGTCGCGAAAAAACTCAAAGATAAATAATACGTGTAACATTTTCATTCAATCTTTAACTGGAATACGATAAATGGCAGTTTCCCAAAACGATTTTAGAAACGTTTCGTTACAGAACCTTGTGGACAACCCCGACTGCACAGAAGACGACGTCGCGCAGTGGGTTCAGGATAACGAAGAACTGTTTGTAGACGAGTCGAATCCGGACGAGTTCTCTCAGGACAAAGTCAACAAGCTCTTTGGAGACGTCATGCAAAATAACGTGCTTGGTTCCTCTCTGGGGAATCTTGGCATTGATTATTCTTCTGTCGTTGACTGGTTTAACACGATTGGCGGTCCGGAAAAGGAGAAGAAATCTCAGCAAGGCGGGAATATTACAGACGCCGTTCTGACCTGGGGTAAAAAATTGCTGGGGTTCCCAGACGCTCAGGAAGAAAAGAAGCCAGTAAAGAAAACATCCGCCGGCGGATTTGGAATGGGCAAGTTCGATATTGGCTCCTTGATGAAGCAAACCAACAATCCACAGTTGAAAAAAGTTCTCTGGGTTTTGGATACTG
>JAZUMX010000810.1:0-2424 GCA_045603865.1 Thermoguttaceae bacterium | reverse complement strand
TATCCAGCAACGCCGCAGCGGTAGCAGTGGCAACGCCGTGCTGACCTGCACCGGTTTCTGCAATGAGGCGGGTTTTGCCCATCTTCTTTGCCAGCAGAGCCTGCCCAAGCACGTTGTTGATTTTGTGTGAGCCAGTATGGTTGAGGTCTTCCCGCTTGAGGTAAATCTTCGCCCCGCCGAGCCGCCGCGTCAGCTTTTCCGCGAAGTACAGCCGGGAAGGACGCCCTGCGTAGTCATTAAACAGCTGCGTCAGCTCCGCATTGAACTGGTCGTCGTTTTTGTAACGGTTGTACGCCTGTTCCAGTTCGATAACAGCGTTCATAAGCGTTTCCGGCATGTACTGACCGCCGAAAGTTCCGAATCGTCCGTTGGGATTTGTCATGATGTGATATTAATGTTTGGGTTTAAAGTTGAATGAAAGGCGGTAATGGAGCGACCAACGGTGCGATGCCGCACGGGCGAGCGGATGAGGTTTTGCCTCCGAAAAAGCCGTTTTTGGAAATAACCACTTCCAATCAGGAACCGACCTTGTCGGGCGGAATTACGCATTCGCCGACAGGCGAACCTGCTCCCATGAAAGCGTAACTGCGCTCGTTTCACTCGCTTCGTTACCGCCTTCCATTAATTATTGCCTCTTACTTTTTCTACAAACGTCGCCATCTTGTCTTTGTCTTTTACGCCGTCGGTTTCGATGGCGGAGCTGACGTCGACTGCGTAGGGACGCCAGCGGCGAATTGCAGACTGAACGTCGTCAGACGACAGCCCGCCGGCGAGGAAAAAGTCTCGAGTAACGCTGGAAATCAAATCGCGGTCGAAGGGCAAGCCCGTACCGGCGCCGGAATCCAGCAGAATAAAGTCGGCGGAAGAGCGGTTCGCCTTGAGGACGTCCTCTTCCGACCGGATTTTAAACGCCTGAATGACGACGCCGTGAAACCGTTCTCGAAGGCGGGATATATACGCCTCGTCTTCCGAGCCGTGAAGCTGAACGACAGCGATAACGCCATCGTCAACAAGCCGGCAGACGTTTTCAATCGGCTCGTTGACAAACACGCCAACGGGCGTAACGCCGTCTGTTAAATGCGCGGACAGTTCCGCCGCCTGGTCAGGCGTAACGCGCCGTTTGCTGCCGGGAGCGAAAACGAACCCGACGTATTCAGGGCGCAGTTCGTTGACCGCGTCGACGTCGCACAGACGAGTCATTCCGCAAAGCTTGATCTTTGTCACAGGAGTCCTTTCAGTTCAGCAAGGGCGGCTTTTTTGTCGGGAGAGCGCATGAGCGTTTCCCCGATTAACACAGCGTCTGCGCCGGCGTCCGCCAGCGCCTTGACGTCCTGGGGCGTTTTAATCCCGCTTTCCGAGACGAACAAAACGCCGTCGGGAACCAGCGTCCGAACGCGGCGGGAATTGTTTACGTCTACGGAAAAATCTTTCAGGTTCCGGTTGTTGACGCCCACGATTCTGGCGCCGGCGTTCAACGCGGATTCGATTTCCCGCTCGTCGTGCGCTTCCACCAAAGCGGAAAGCCCCAGAGAATCGCAAAGTTCTCTGTAACGGCGCAAGGTCGATTCGTCCAGCAGAGCGCAGATGAGCAGAACCGCTTCCGCGCCGAGCGTTTTCGCCTGATAAATCATGTACTCGTCAACGGTGAAATCTTTCCGCAGACAGGGGATTGAAACCGAGTTGACGATGTCCTCCAGGAACGCGTCCTGACCGAGAAACCGGGTCGGTTCCGTTAAAACGGAAATGCAGTCCGCGCCGGCGTCTTCGTACTCCATCGCAATTTCCACGTACGGGAACGATTCCGCAATAACGCCCTTGGACGGCGACGCCTTTTTACATTCGCAAATAAACGATACCCCCGGCTTGCTCAGCGCCTGCTCAAAGCGAAACTCCCCCTTGGAAAGCGATTCTGCCTGAGCGCGAATTGCTTCAAGGGAAACCTTCGCCTTGTACTGTTCCACCCGCTGCCGAGCCGATTGAGCCAGTTGTTCTAAAATGTTCATGGTTTTATTATTGACAAATCAATAATCAATTGTTAATCATTGAATTTTTAACACGAAATACACGAAATAAGCGAAAAAGATGAAAGTATTTTTAAAATTTATATTTTAAATTTCGTGTTCTTTCGTTCTTTTTGTGTTTTTCGTGTTTAATAATACTTCGACGCGGGTTAAACGCCCGTTTGCTCACTGGTTGTCTAACGTCCTGTTAATTTGTTCAGCGTCGCTTCCGCCTGTCCGGAATCGATAATCTGATTCGCTAACGTCAAGCCGTCGCGCAGCGAGTCCGCCTTGCCGGCAATATACAACCCTGCGGCGGCATTAATAACGGCTGCGTCGCGTTTCGCCCCGTGCAAGCGTCCTGACAAAATATCGCGTACAATCTGAGCGTTCTGTTCCGGCGTTCCACCCAGTAAATCCGAGG
>JAZUMX010000809.1:0-2814 GCA_045603865.1 Thermoguttaceae bacterium | reverse complement strand
TTCCATAGCCAGCCGGTTGATTCCGCAGCCCGGCGACGTCCCGTCTCCCTGCCCGGCGCAATGCACGATCGTCAAGTCTCGCGGTTTGCCAGTCTGAAGAAACCTGTCACGCAGAGCGATAATCAGTTCCTCCGGCTTCATCAGCCCGATAAACCCTTCGACAGCAACGGTTGAGCCGCTTTTAACGTATTTCTCAATTGCCGCTTGCGCGGAGATGATTTCCATAATTATTTAGTTGTTAGCTTCTAGCTGCTAGCTATTAGCTTGGGAATTGTTGTTCTTGACGTTTAATTATTTATGCTGGATGTCACGGAGGAAAAGCTAGAAGCTAGAAGCTGGCAGCCAGGGGCTTCTTACTCCTCCCCCAGCGGGATATATTTCTTCACCAGCGTCTTTTCTTCTTCCGTCAGGTTTCCAAACGGAATTGGTTTGTCTTCCGGGCGGCGGTGTTTCTGGTTGATTCGGTTGACCAGACTCCAGTTTCGAGTCGGTTTGTTGGGCGTCGGGTCAGCGGGTTCGGCGGCGGGGAGGTCGTATCGGGTAAAGTCGATAATCATCGGCTCGTCGTTCTTCTGCCAGTCGCGCAGAGACGCCAGACGGAAATCCTTGTTCATCCACCAGTGGATTTCCAGATTCGCGTCCGACCCGCCCAGTCCCGTTCCGCGTTCGACGAACTCGTAATTCAGGTCGTCGTTGTTGGGATGTTCGCTCCGCCACGTCTCGCCGAATTCGCCCATTGTAACAACCCGGGCGTCCGGCCAGCGTTCGCGAATCGTTTCAAGCCACTGGGTCAGGCGCGGCGTTGCGTCCGTTTTCATGGATTTGACAAGACTCAGTTCCCAGTTCACCGTAACCCAGCCGAACCCGTTTCGCTTCAGGTTTTCGTCGAAATGAATGGCAGTCGTCGCCATGACTTCTTTGAATCCATCGTCCGGCTTGAGACGTTGACCGTACGCTTCAATCGGGCCGACGCCCAAGCGGCTGTTGAATCCGCCTTCAAAGCCGAACCGGCGGGCGCAGAGGAAATCGCACGTCCAGCCGTCCAGATTAACGCAGTCGATGAAATCTTCTTTTCCCTGGGCGGCGCGGCATACGTGCGACTTGCTTGGATAGTACGGATAGCAGATCGAGCCGTCGCCGTCGCCGTTGTCGATTCCGTACTGACTCCAAATGGTTCCCTGCGCGACGTGTATCCCTTCTACCTCCGCCAGATGCCGCAGATTGTCGGCAGCGAGAAATCCGCCAACGAGGCATTTGGGGCAATAGCCGTCGCCGACCATGTTTCTGATAATCTCCAACGCCTCGTGAATGTCACGGTTTACCTGCTCGCGGGAAGAGTACATCGGGGCGAAATACCCGCCGGGAATAAACGTGATTTCGTCGCCCAGCGTGCGGTGATATTCGACTGCCATTTCTCGCAGCTTGACGTAGTTCGGACGCTGGTCGTGCAGCGCCAGCCACGAGAACGCCCACGTGATTCGCGCGTTGGGCATGCCAGCCGTTACGGCGTCGCGAAAGCGCTTCATCACCTCTGGCGTATGGAGCGCCGCCTCGTCAAACCCTACGTTCCGATTCCGGGCGCACTCGATTTGATTCACGCGGACAATACAGTTAATCGTTACAATTCGAGCGTTTTTGAGCGTCTTAAGCTCCGGCGCGTTTTGCGCCTTCGCCCCAACGGCAAGAACGAACAGAAACAGAAAGATCAACAGAAATCGGGTTACGGACAAATTAAAACGCATAATCTCTCCTTGAAAAACATAGTCAGGAATAATCGGATTTGTATTGAAAAACGTCGGGTTACGTCCCTCTATTTCCACAGCAGTTCGCTCCAGCTGGGATTGAGGACTTCCAGCAGTTTTTTGAATCGGGCGTACTTTTTCGCGTAGACGTCTGCTTTGGAGGCGTCTGGCTGGTTGACGCTGGAGAATTTGACGAACGTTTTACAGGCGGATTGGCAGTCTGGAAACGCGCCAACGGCGACCGCAGCGGCGATCGCGGCTCCTAACGCGCCCAGTTCCGCCCCGTCGGGAACGCGAACCGGCGTCTGGAAGACGTCGGCAAACATCTGCCGCCAAATCGGGCTTTTCGCCGCGCCGCCTGCCAGGAGAATCTCGCCGGGCTTGGTTCGGAATTTGAGCAGACGTTCAATGTGCCAGTAATGAGCGTAAACGATACCTTCGCAAACGGCGCGCATAACGTCGCCGCGGTTCTGCCAGGCGTCCAAGCCAAACAGAACGCCTTTGCCGTCCGGGTTGGCGGGGCAGGCGTACAAGTACGGCAAAAACAGCGCGCCGCTGGTTTCCGCCTCGGTTGCCGCCAGTTCTGCGTTGAGAACGTCGTAGATGGACTGTCCGTTGTTTTTCAGAGCTAATAGCTCTTTATCCGCCTTGAAGAACGTGGAAAGCGTCCATTCCAGGTTGCTGGTCGACGTCGCGCTTCCTTCCAGCATGAGATAATATCCGGGAATGGAATACAGCGTCGTCATGAAGATGTCTTTGCTGACAACCGGGGCAGGGGCGATGTACTGATTGTTTCCCCACGTCCCGGAAATGAGACACAGCGACGTCGGATCGGTCATACCAACGCCCAGCCCGACGGCGTCGATATCGAACATCCCGCCGGCAACCGGCGTTCCGACAGCCAGCCCCGTTTCCTGAGCAGCGGACGGCGTAACGCGCCCGCAAATTTGAGTCGTTTGCGCCAGCGGCGGCAGCAATCGCCGATATTTCTCCACGCCCCATGCCTGTAACAAGTCGTCGTCCCATTGAGCGGTTTGGTTGTTGAGCAGGCTTGTCGCGGAGGCGTCGGTGA
>JAZUMX010000808.1:0-2034 GCA_045603865.1 Thermoguttaceae bacterium | reverse complement strand
CCCAGATAAATCTGGGGGCTACGATTTTTGAATTGTTTTTATTTCCCACGTCTAAAGACGTGGGGATAAAAACATATAAATGCTGTGGGCTAATTGACAATAAAAATCGTTGTTGTATAATAATAGAGAAGTAGACGATTTACAAGACGAAAAGTCAACGTCTAATCGTCGTTTATTGAAAGACAAATTAACCCTTAATTTTACGGAGCTGAATTATGCCAGGAGCAGACACCAGTACCAAAGAAAAGAATTTTTACACCGACATTCCAGCCGCAAAACACAGTTTCTTTTTGAAGGGACTGGATCAGTACGATTGGGGCATGCAATCTCGACTGTCCCGAATGTTCAATCCCAAATCCGGTCACACCGTTATGCTGGCGTTTGACCACGGCTACGCCTACGGCCCGACAACCGGTCTGGAACGCCTCGACGTTACCATCGCCCCGTTGGTTCCGTACGCTGACTGCCTCATGTGCGCCCGCGGCGCGCTGCGTTCCTGCATTCCCAGCGATTGTGACAAAGCCGTTGCGATGCGCTGCTCTGCCGGCACGACCATCCTCGACGAAAACGTTTTCGTCAACGAATGCGTTGGCGTCGACATCGAAGACGTTATTCGCATGAACGTAACCTGCATGGCGGTTCAGGTCTGCATCGGTTCCGACAACGAACGCAACAACATCGAAAACTTCGTCAAGCTGGTTGACCTGGGCAACAAGTACGGCATTCCGGTTCTGGGCGTTACCGCAGTTGGAAAGAACATGGTTCGCGACAAGCGCTATTTCGGTTTGGCGACTCGAATCATTGCGGAACTCGGCGGACATCTGGTTAAAACCTACTTCGTCGAAGACGGATTTGAAGACGTCGCTGCCGGCTGCCCGGTTCCGATTGTTATCGCTGGCGGAAAGAAGCTGCCGGAAAAGGACGCTCTGACGATGGCGTACAAGGCGATTCAGCAAGGCGCCTCCGGCGTCGACATGGGTCGAAACGTCTTCCAGTCCGAAGACCCGATTGCCATGATCAAGGCGATTCGCAGCGTCGTTCACGAAAACGCCACCCCGAATCAGGCGTACGAACTGTTCTGCGACCTGAAAGCAGAAAACGCCAAAGCCGCTAAAACGGTCAAAAAGGCGAAGACAACTAAAGCCAAGAAATAATTAATAATTAGGGATTAGGTATTCGGAATGCGGAATTATCTTTGAGTAACGCTTTGCGTAATTCCTAATTCCGAATTCATAATTCCGAATTAAATCAGTTCCCTGCCCGGCGACGCTGTTCTAAAACCTGGGCGATTTCTTCGTGAACTTCCGCAGTCTGGTTGACAACCATGGCTTTCATGGGACCGTAATAATAGATCGTGCCGTTTCCGCCGTTGATTTCCCACGTATCGATGCAAACGGTTTTCTGAATCAGCTCGACAAGCTCCTCGCCCTCTTTTTCGTAGTTGGACGTTTTGGCGTTTTCACCGAGAATGTTGGCAAAATCGCCCTGCTGAGCCAGGATGCCGTCGTTGTTTTGATTGTTGTTTTGACGCGGTTTAATCGACTGCGGACGAATCGGAATTCCCGCCGCCTTTTTCGCCTCTTTTTCCGCCGCCAAACGAGCCATGCGCCGCTGATTGTTATACGCGCCAATCGTCGCTTTGAGAGAACGGAGCCGCGTTTTGATCTGGTCGTCTAAAATGCGTTTGGAATTGACGTCCATTTTGTCGTCTTTTGCCAGAGCCAAAATCGCCCCAATATACTCTCGCGCTGCCTGACGACAATCGTCTTCGTCGCCCTTATCGCGAACTCTCGCCCACTTTTTGAGCAGTTCTTTAGAATAGTCTTTCAGCTCCTCGCCCTTCAAGTCCGGAATGACGGACTTCCTTGCCTTTGGCTGAGCGGGCGCCGCAGCCGGCGGATTTTCTGTATTGGACGGGACGTACGGCTCGTTTTCAGAACGGCTGTCAGCCCAGCAAACGCTGGACAAGACCAGCAAAATCGGCAGAAGGAAAAGGCGGTTCATGGTAGGAAAAAGGGAATGGGGAATAGGGAA
>JAZUMX010000807.1:0-4718 GCA_045603865.1 Thermoguttaceae bacterium | reverse complement strand
TCCTAAGACCGCTTGGCCTCCGACTTGAGTCGCTTTATGAGTCCCGTCAGGAGACCAAATATGCAAGTCGTAATCCAAACTATTATATCCACACCACGAAAGAATATCGCCAGAACGAAGTTCAAGGACGTGCCAAACTATGCCTGAATGTCCTTCCATAGTCGCTTCACAAGTACCACGAGGAGTCCAAATAGATAACGTTTTATCTTTACACCAAGAGAGAATATTGCCTGAACGAAGTTCAAGGACTCCGCAGATATCGCCGGTATATTTTTCCTGAATTGTTTTATGAGAAATATTAGTAGCCCAAAGGCGCAAAGTAGAATCATTACTTAACGAGAGAATGTCGCCTGAAGGAAGTTCTATAACGCTATTAACTTTGTCTGTATGTCCTTCCAGAATCGCTTTAAAAGAGCCGTCAGGAGACCAGAGACACAAGGTATTGCTACTACTGCTCTTCGAGAGAATGTTGCCAGACGGAAGTTCTATGACGTCTTCGAGGTTATACCCTTCCAGAACCGCTTTACAAGTTCCGTCAGGAGACCAAAGACGCACGGGATCCATCCTCCACGCTTCCGAGGCAATAACGCCGGAATCAAGTTCGATGGCGTCTCTGACCCAGTCTTTATGTCCTTTCATAACCGCTTTATAATTTCCATCTGGAGACCAACGACATAAGGTGTGATCACGACTCCACGAGAGAATGTCGCCTGAACGAAGTTCTTTGGCGCCCATAATCACGTCATCATGCGCTGACAGAAGCGCTTTGCACTTTCCCTCAGGAGACCAAAGACGTAAGATGAGATAGCTCCACGAGAGAAAGTCGCCGGAACTAAGTTCTATCACATCAAAAACAAAGTATTCATGATTCAAAACCTCTTTACACATTCCATTAGGAGACCAAAGACGCAACGTGTAATCTTTATCATTTTCATTTTGACTGAAATGACACCACGAGAGAATGTCGCCAGAACGAAGTTCTATGGCGTTCTTGATACGGTCTGTATGCCCTTCCAGAACCGCTTTACAAGCTCCATCTGGAGACCAAAGACGCAAGGTTTTATCATCACTCCACGAGAGAATGTCGCCTGAACGAAGTTCCAGGGCGCCATTAATACGGGCTGTATGCCCTTCCCAAACCGATTTACAAGCGCCGTTGGGAGACAAAAGGCGCAATTTGTCTTGTTCCTCTTTACTCCACGAGAGAATGTCGCCTGAACGAAGTTCTGCTTTAGAAGAATCATATGAACAATTAAGCACGGTTTTACTGTCCTTGCTGGCGTACCTCTTGCGAATGTTGTCTAAACTAAATTTTATGGCGCGTTCGAAACCCCCTTCCAGAACTCTGTTGATATCGTCTGTCTGCTCATTCAGAACCGCTTTACAAGCGCCCGTTTCCAAATCCCATATACGAAGTTTATTGCCTGCTTCACTAGTCAATGCATCGCCGTTGGCAAGAAGTTTTACATCATTGCCTGCGTTCTCGATTACCAGTTTGCATGGGTTAGGCTGATATTCTTTGGGGCGTTTGACTTTATTGAGCCAGAACCAGTCGCATGGAGAATCGTCTGTTTCCGGATTGAGCCAACGTTCTGCCGCCAGTGTTACAGGACAATCGTCAGCAACTTCAGAAGCAATTTGCAGCATAATTTTGTATGCGAGATTATCTTTACAATTACGGCGCAAAAAATGAGCGGCGCTACATATTACGTCAAAATAGGCGTCGCTGTCTTTTGAAATACGATCTAACTTACCTCGGAAAAGAAAATAATCCAATATAACGCGTTCAACGTTTCCGTATCGCAGCCGTTTCATCAAGAAGGAGAAATCTGACAAAATAGCTGCTGCATCATTTTTCATGTCTGCGTTCATCAAATGCGACGGCAGCCAGTTTAAAAAGTAACGTTGAACGGTATTCGGTTCTTCGTCTGTTCTTGTCGTCCATTGCAGAGCGCCGGATTTGTACAGTTCCAGCCCACGATTGGCAAAATCTTTATTTGCTTCTTCTGGATAGATACAATAATCCTCCGTTGACTTCTCGATATCAAAGCAATAGTCTTTAATGCTTTTGTGGAATGGAACAATCGTGTCTTTGTCGGTCGTGCCGGAGTGAATAAAGAACGTTCCCAGCAACTTGAGTCGTTTATTGAATTCAGAATCGCGTTCGATTCCCAGACAGTATTTCAGAACCCCGCGCGGAATCGGTTCGCACGACGTTAAAATATAACCCAGCATAGGACGAACGTTACAATCGTACAATTCGATATTATTGCCATAAAGATAGTTAAAGCGTTTGTGAATATACCCAAGTACGCCTGACGGCAAAGAGCGAATATCGTCAAGCGAAATCGAGTCTTCCGTCAGATCGCGAAAGACCATTTCCGGGTACAGGAACGTCCCTTCGGACTTTTCATGTAAAATATTAACCAGTTCTTCCGGATCGCCCTGAACGGTTATTCCTCTTTTATCAATTTCGTTGAGAATGTATTCTCGAACGTTGCTTTTGTTTTCTTCATCGGAAAATTCGATGGGCGAAAACTGAGTGAAATTCCGGTTTACGGCGGAGTCGCTGTCTCGAGACGTGATGAAAAAGCATATCCATGACGGCAAATTATCAATGTTTTGACTGATAAGCGACGCGATTTCATTGCGACCGTCGACTGTCGCTTCGTCCAAAGCGTCCACAAGAATCCATTGAGTTCCATTATCCCCGTCAATATCGTTAACCATCTGATTGACAATAAGCGTTTTAAACAGCGTTTGCGGATCGCCTGTTTGCAAATTAATGTTATCCAGATTCTCTTTAAGATACTCTAACAGCTTTTTCCGATATGAATTATTTGCCTGCGCCAGCTGAAAGGCAACGGACTTGACAAACGTTTGAGGTTTAAAAGATTCCGGTTGGTTGTATTCAATAAAATACGCCGCGCGAATTGCATAACAATAATTGTAATGAAGTTCTGCTGCAAACCGGCTTTTTCCAAACCCGGGACCTTTTCTGAGCCACAAAACGCGCTGAGACTCTTTGCGAACGGCTTCGCCGCCTTGAACTAATTGTTCCTCGAACATGTTGAAAAGCGACTCGCGGCCGCAGAATTCATGGACGATTGTTTTCTCGGTTTCTTTTGTTTCCTCGTTGTAATGATAATGGATATCAGTATCGAGTTTTTTCAACCGACTGTTCATGTTCCATGGTCTAAGGAGTTTTTTTAGTTCAACGATTTCGTCATAGTACTGTCGAACGTTTTCTTCTTCCAGAAGCTTTGCAAGCTTTTCCAGATTTTTGTCAAGCCAGGTTTCGTCAATAGTATCCTCTGATTTATGAGAACTCCATTCCTGGAAATCCGTAATAAATTGATAGCTTTTCAAATACGAAGGATAGCTTGAATCTTCCAGCTTGACAGGAAACAGATTTCTGCCGCAAACGCCGATCGCAATGGCAATCTCATCCCGACAGACGCCGTTTGGTTTCATTGCCTTGCGGGACAAACAGACTATCACAACGTTAGAATCTTCGATGCCTTCGTATATTTTCCTGCGCCAGTCTTTGCCCTCTTTGATTTGGTCTGTGTCCAGCCAGACCGTATGACCGCGGCTTTCCAGATACGCCTTGATTTTGCGAACGACGCTTTCGTTATTCGGCTCTGGATATAATGGTTGACCGTTACTGTCTGTTACGTCGATTTCGTGTCCGTAGCTGATAAAAATTTTCAACGGTTTGGCGGCTTTTTCCATGATGACGTTGTTTGTAAAAAGGGGGAATGCGTAGTTTTCAAAAATCTGATTATAATTGACTATATAATATAAACAAGTCAATTACAAGGGGGACTCTTCCAAAAACGGAACGCGACTTCCAAATTTGGAATAGCCGCTGTGATTTTAATAAAATCCAGAGGTCAGCGTCCTCTCATTTATGATAAACGAATAATCCTGTCGAAAGGTAACGGAAAAAGCTCGTTTTAGGTTGAATATTCAAACTTAATGCAGGATGCATAGCAAATAAATTTATTTTCCCCCCCGCCTTGCATTTCGAATTAAAAAGTGTATTATATAATAAAGAATAGTTATAAGCTGAAATGGCAAATTCCGGAACGTATCCGAAATCGAATTCCAGCCAGGCATTAAATCAAAGCAATCATGGAACCCTATTTCCAAAAATTATTCGCTGACCGAATTGGCGGCGCCAACTACGGCAAAGACACGTCTATTTATAAATTTGAAAAGATTAAGCGCGCCAAACGCAAGGCGCTGGCAGACCATCCCGAACGCGAACTGCTCGACTTCGGCATCGGCGAAAACGACGAGATGGCAGACGTTGCCGTTCGTAAAGTCATGGCGGAAGAAATCAACAAGGTCGAAAACCGCGGCTACGCCGACAACGGCATTCTGGAATTCAAACAGGCGGCGGCTCGATATATGAAACGGGAATTCGGCGTTGAGCTCGATCCGGTAACGCAAATCAACCACTGCATGGGCACGAAAACCGCTCTGGCGATGCTGCCAGAATGTTTTATCAATCCCGGCGACGTTACCCTCATGACGGTTCCCGGCTATCCGGTCGCGGCTACGCATACTCGCTACTGCGGCGGCGAAGTTTACAACATGCCTTTGCTGGAAGAGAACAATTTCTATCCCAATCTGGATAAAATTCCAGCAGACATTCTCAAACGGGCAAAACTGATGGTTATCAACTATCCCAACGCCCCGACTGGTAAAAC
>JAZUMX010000806.1:0-2865 GCA_045603865.1 Thermoguttaceae bacterium | reverse complement strand
GGTTTTCCTCTGGACAGGATCGCTAATCGCTCCTGTTGTCGCTCACGCTCTTTACGACTTCTACGCGATGGAACTCGCATTGAAGGAAGACGAAGCGTAGAGCGTTTAACGCATAAAGCGCTGGATAAAGTTATTATCGTAGCCCACGCCTTTAGGCGTGGGATCAAATACAACATAGAATAAAAAACAACACACAAAACCCGAATCTCCGCGCCTTTTAAAGGGGCGCAGAGATTCGGGGTAAAAGCGTTTTGGAGAGGAACGCTTTTAACCAGCCCCCCAGATAAATCTGGGGGCTACGAAAAGAGTAAAAGGCTTTTTCCATTTAAAAACCCTGCATTTTTAGACGTTTCCTACAATCATGCTTTCGTTTATATTCGGTTTCGGATTGGCGCGCCCTATATTTTTAGCGGCGGTATTGGCGCTGATTCCCATTTTCATTTGGCAATGGCGGTCGCTGACGCATTTTCCTGCGTACATGCAGATTTTGCTGCTGGGACTGAGAATCGGCGTGATTCTGACGGTCGTTTTTGCTCTGGCGGGTCCGCAGCGCATCGAACAGAACTTCCAGAAATTCGTTCTCTTTGCTGTCGACCAGTCAGGAAGCGTTCCCAACGGAGGATACGACGCTCACAAAGCCGTTCTCGAAGAAGCTCTGAAAAACAAAGGCGATAACCAGTACGCCGTTTTGTCCTTTGCGGGGAAGCCGGGCGCGGTGTCCACTCAGCCGCTCAAGCCGGGCGACAAATCGCCGCTGGAACCGTTAGACGTCAGTCATACAGACTATTCCAAGGCGACTGTTTTGGCGGAAGCGATTGTTCCGGAAGATTCCGTTGGGGAAGTCGTGATTGTTTCCGATTTTAAAACGGCGGACAATGCGCCGGAGATTCACAAACAGGTCAATCGGTTCGGCATTTCCGCTCATCGAATTGACATATCCAACAAGTCCATGCAGCCTGAAATCTGCATCGAAACCATTTCCGCGCCGCAGCGCGCCAGGGTAGGGCAGCCGATTGTCATCGAGGTTCTGGTTAAATCCAATTTCAATCAAAAAGCCGCCGTTGCTCTGACTCTTCAAAAAAATGAGGAAGCAAAAACAGACGACGCTGCCGCTTCTCTGTTTGCTCCGCAGACGGTTGAATTTACCCGTCCGGGGCTGCAAAGCGTTCTGTTTGAATTCACGCCGTCTGAAGCGCAGACGTACGTTTTCCAAGCGCAGCTGACCAGCGTTGAAGGATCGGAATTGTCCGACACGCTTCCGGAAAACAACCGTTATTTTGCTGCGACGTCCGTTTTGCCGCAGGGGAAAGTTCTGCTGGTAGAAAACAAAAAGAACCTGGCGGCTCCGCTGTCCAAGGCGTTGGCGGGTGAGTTCCTGACAGTAACGCCCTGTTCAGCAGACGCGTTCCCCAAAAATCTGGACGAGTTCGAGGCGGTTATTCTGTCCAATATTCCTGCAACGGCGCTTTCAGAAGAGAATCAAAGTCAGCTGGAAGCGTACGTCAACGCAGGCGGAGGGCTTATCGCCCTGGGCGGAGATCAATCGTTTACCGCCGGCGGCTGGCATGGAACGAAGCTGGAAGAACTCATGCCGGTTGAATGTATTCCGCAAGAGAAACAGCCTCGGCAGTCGCTGGCTCTGGTTTTGGTTTTAGACCGTTCCGATTCCATGAACGCCGGGGCGGCAATCGAACTGGCTAAAGAAGCGGCGCGCCGGTCGTTGGACGTTCTCGCTCCAACAGACGAGCTGGGAATTCTCACCTACGAAGACAATTACGAATGGAACGTCCCGATTACTCAAGTTACGGACAAAGACGCCATTCTGGAAAAAATCGACGCGATCAAAGCCGAAGGGCGAACCAACCTGTACCCGGCTCTCAACCGCGCCTGTCAGGCGTTGGACGAATCGTTTTCCGATTTGAAGCACATTATCGTTTTGACAGACGGCGTTTCTCAGCCGGGCGATTTTGACGCTCTGGCAAAACAGATTGCCGCCAAGGGAATTACCATGTCGTCCGTCGCCGTTGGAGAAGAAGCGGATCCTCAAATTCTTGCCGACCTGGCGCGTCACGGCAAAGGGTCAACGTATATCTGCAAAAATCCTGCGGAGTTGCCTTCGATTTTCGCCTTGGAAACGACAGCCGCCGCAAAAATCGGGATTATCGAACGAACGACCAAACTTCAAACCGCCAGTTCGTTGTCGACGCTGGGCAAGTTTGACGCTGGCAAGTCGCCGTCGCTGTTGGGATACGTTCAGACTCAGGCGAAGCCAGACGCGACTGTCGTTTATTCCGCGCCGGAAATCAACGGCGTTTCAGACCCGATTCTTTCCTGGAGACGATTCAAACAGTCCAAAGGCGCCGTTGTCGCGTTTACGTCTGACGTAGAAAGCCGCTGGAGCCGAGCCTGGCTGCGATGGGACGGCTTCGGTCCGTTCTGGTCAAGACTGGTCAACTTCGTTCGACGTCCAGACTCTTCAGAGCAGTATTCCATTTTGGCTGACAACAGCGCGATTACCGTCAAAGGAGCGATTGCTCAAGCCGACGTCAAGTGTACGCTGACAGACGCTGCGGGAAAGAATTTCCCGATGAATCAGGTCGCGCCGGGCGTGTTTAAGATGGAAACGATTCCAGCGCTGGGAGAAAGTCAAGTCAATATCGTTCAAGACGGCAAAGTCGTCTGGACAGGCAAAGCGGGAATCGTTCAAAACTATACAGACGAATTTCGTCCTGACCGCTCTGCTTCGTTGGCAGATGCGTCTTTGCCGCCGGTTATTGAAGCCAGCCGCATTTTTGACAAGTCGGACACGTCTGTTCCCAAAACGTATCGATATTGGCAATACCTGCTTTGGCTGGGCGTTTTAAT
>JAZUMX010000805.1:0-13087 GCA_045603865.1 Thermoguttaceae bacterium | reverse complement strand
TAACATTCCCGCCGCTCAAGCTCTGCTGACCAACGACGACATGAAAAACCGGACGCGTTATCTGAACATGCGAAACACGCTCAACGCGGCTTTGGATTTTCAGACGCTGCCGATTATTAACGAAAACGACACCATTTCCGTCGACGAATTGAAAACCACCTTTGGCGACAACGACAACCTCGCCGCGCTGGTTGCAAACCTCGTTCAGGCGGAACTGCTCATTCTCCTTTCCGATATTGACGGTCTGTATAATGGCGACCCGTCTGACCCCAATTCGCACGTTATTCAAACTGTTACAGGAATTGAGGACAACGTTCAGGGCATGGTTCACGACCATCTCAATTCCGTCAGCAAGGGCGGAATGAGCAGCAAGATTCGCGCCGCTCAACAGGTCAACAGCGCAGGCGGATGTTTGATTATCGCCAAAGGACGCGAACCAAACGTACTGCGAAAAATCTTCGCCGGCGAAGAAATCGGCACGGTCTTTCTTCCGCACGGAGAAGCTCATACCAGCCGGCAAAACTGGCTTGGTTTCGCGTCTGAACCTGTCGGGTCAGTCTACGTTGACAGCGGCGCCGCTAAAGCCCTCAAAACGCAGGGACGAAGCCTGCTGCCAAAGGGAATCAAACGCGTTTATGGGCATTTTGAAAAAGGCGACGTCATTTCCATTTGCAACGCCAACGGGGAAGAGTTTGCGCGAGGGCTGTCAAACTATTCCTCAGACGACATTCAGCGCATTCGCGGACTTCATTCCGATGAAATCGAAGAAGCCCTTGGGCGAGCGCCGTACGAAGAAGTCGTCCATCGGGATAACATCGCCTTGAGGTAACCAGAGCTGTGAAGCATTTTATGTAACAGATAATCCATGGGACGTATAAACATACATACATTTACCCGATACAGGATGCGAATCGCTCTCGACAGCTGGAAATGCCCGCTAATTCAGCTGCCGGTCGGTTTTGAAATGGCTCCATGGTCAACAAATCTGATTTATAAACACAGTGAAGCGATTTTCAGGAGTTTCAAAGACTCAATCGACGCCAAGTATTTTGTAACATTTACTCAACAGTCGCGTTGTGAAGATTTCATGCGTTATCTGGTTCACAACAGCGGCTTTTTGCCCAGCGCAACGTGGCTGCTGAGAGAAAAGACCGGCAGCGGCGCGGCAAGACTGCTGCATCTGCCTGGTTCATACAAACTGGCGGGAACAATTCAGGGGCTTATCAGTCCGGAGTTTGTCGGCGCAATTCAAAACGTCGGAATTCTTCCCGAATACCGCGGTCGAGGGTTGTCGAAGCTGCTGCTCTATTATTGTCTGTGGGGATATCAGCAGGCGGGTCTGAAAGTCGCTCAGCTGGAAGTTACGCAGACAAACGAGGTCGCGATAAATTTGTATAAAAAAATCGGATTTCAAGTTACTGAGGTTATAGAAAAAGCGCCGTCAATTTAATAAGGAGATCGTCCATGAACAATATCGCCTCGAAAACGACGAAATGCGGCTGTATAAATACCATCTGTTACAAAACGCAGTCTATTTATTGGGGAATCATACGGTTGTTTGTTTGCCTGTTTGTTGGAAGCGCAATGTTGAGTTCCAGCGCTCTGGCTCAGATTCAGGAAGGATTTCCGTACATGGCAAAAGTCTCGGTTCAGAAAGTCGCTGCGCGAAGCGGACCGGGAATGACGTACTATCCAACTCAGGCGCTTCCTGTCGGTTCGGTTGTGGAAGTCTACTGCGAACTCCCCACCGGCTGGGCGGCAATTCGCCCACCGCAGGGCAGCTTCTCCTGGGTTAGAGGGAAATTTCTCGAAGTTCAAGCTGACGGAACCGGGCGCATCACAGAAGACAACGCAGCAAGCGGCGTCGGATCAGAGTTGATTGACGGTCGCGACGTCGTTCAGGTTCGAATGCGAAAAGACGAGCGGGTTGAGGTCATTCAAAAGACCAGTATCGGGTCGGAAGAATGGTACAGAATCTCTCCGCCGTCGGGCGAATTCCGCTGGGTGAACCTGAACGACATTCTCCCGGACGATCCCATCAGACGCACGCCTCAGCAGACGCAGCGAAGTCAGAATCCGTCGTCCATCGCATTCAGCCCAATTCCGGAAGCTGGGCAAAAATTTCAGCCTATGCCGCCGGGAGGGTACGGTCTGCCCCCTGCTCCGGGACATCGTCCTCCACATGGTTTCTCGGACGAAGAATTCTATCGAGAACTTGCCGCTCTGGAAGCTGGCTGGAGCGCGATGTTTCACACTCAACCCGCTAACTGGCATTCTGCTCAATTGCTTCAACGAGCGCGATTTTTGAAGACTCAGGCAAATACAGGAAGAAAGCTGGAACGAGTAGATCTGCTGATTGCTCGACTTGAAAAAGCAAACCGAATGGAAATTGCCGCTGGCGTTCCTCAGCCTGGCATGATGCACAGACCATACGGTATGTATAGACCGTATCACGTTCCAGGAGCGCCGCCTGCTAATCCGCTTCTTGATCCCAGTACGCTCCCGGCGGGAGCAAGAGCAACGGTTTTGCCAGGTCTGGAATCAACTCAGACGGAATTCAATCAGGTTGCCCTGCCCCCACCGCCAGGCGCTGCGCCATACGAACTTATGGCTCAGCACAATATGGCTGCGCTGGCTCAGGCGGATGAGCTGGAAAAGACTATGCGTTTGGACGGAGTGGGGCTTTTGGCTCCGCTTCCGCAGGGAACTGTAGACCGATTCCCGATTCGCTGGGCGCTGCTCGACGCCAACGGGCAGGTTCGTTATTACGTCTCGCCCGCCCTGGGCGTCGTTTTCAAGGGAATGGAAGGACGCGTTGTCGGCGTTATCGGTTCAAGAGAGTTCCTGCCCAATAACGACCAGCATATTCATATCACCGTCAGACACATTCGTCCGCTTTAACAGAGGTTTGTTACATGAAAGTTTATACGATTATTCCCGCTCGATACGCGTCAACCCGTCTGCCTCGAAAAATGCTTTTGAACGAAACGGGGAAGCCGCTTATCGTTCATACGTATGAGTCCGCCCTCAAAGCGAAGATTCCTCAAGGCGTTTGCGTCGCGACCGACAACGACGAAATATTCGACGCTGTTACAAGTTTCGGCGGGCAGGCGATTATGACCAGTCCAGACTGCGCTTCCGGTACGGATCGTTTGGCGGAAGTCGCCC
Source organism: Thermoguttaceae bacterium (assembly GCA_045603865.1). Classification (GTDB taxonomy): domain Bacteria; phylum Planctomycetota; class Planctomycetia; order Pirellulales; family Thermoguttaceae; genus RUG11551. The sequence continues at coordinate 9,919 of JAZUMX010000805.1, read as the reverse complement.
GAAAGATGGAGGACGTCGATATTTTCGTTAACGTTCAAGGCGACGAACCCGATATGAATCCTGACACCATCGATCGCTGCGCTCAATTGCTCATTGACAATCCGGACGCCGTCATGTCAACCATGGCGATTCCGATTCGCGTTAAAGAAAAAGTCTTTGATCCGAACTGCGTCAAGGTTGTGTTTAACCAATCCGGTCGAGCGATGTACTTCAGCCGCTCGCCAATCCCCTGCGCCAGAACGTGGTCGGACGATTTACTCAGCGTCTCCCCTGCCCTGTACTGGCAGCATTTGGGAATCTACGCTTACCGTCGTGAATTCCTTCTTCAGCTTGGACAAATGCCGACGTCTCCCATCGAGAACACGGAAAAGCTGGAACAGCTTCGCGTTCTGGACGCCGGCTATGCGATTATGGTCGGTCAGGCAGACGGCTGCGCTATCGGAATCGACACGATTGAAGACTATAGGAAGTTCGTCGCTGAATACTGCAAAGAGTAATTATCGCGTCTACTAACCAAAAAAGACAAGAAAAAGACAAAATATGTCAATAATTATCCTCATTTGACCTGTTGAATTTCACTTGAGGTTCTATTATAATAGGCAATATACAGCGTGAATCTAAAATGCAGGAAGGTTGCAATTCAGAATTGTCAACCGCTCCCTGTTCCCCACAACTAACCAAGGAGACATGAATATGAAATCCACTCGACGAGAATTTTTAGGCATGACGGCTGCGGCTCTTGCCGTTCCGACGTTAATTCCGCGTGACGTTATGGCGCAAGACGGCAAACCGGGCGCAAACGACAGAGTCAATGTCGCTGGCATCGGCGTCGGTCGCATGGGATTTGGCGATATGAACACGACGCACCACATCGAAACGGCGAAAGTCGTTGGCTGCGCTGACGTCTTCCTGCCCCGCGCTCAGGACAGAGCCGCAAAATTGGGCTGCAATCCCGATAAGGACGCTGTTTCCGATTATCGTGAAATCCTTGACCGTAAAGACGTCGACGCAATTATTACCGCTACGCCGGAACAGTGGCGTTCTCTGATTTGCATTCACGCCGCGCAAGCAGGCAAACACATCTTTGCGGAAAAGCCGGTGTCGCTGACCATTGCTGAAGGTCGACTGATGGTCAAAGCGGCTCGCAAGTACAACATCAAGTTCTCAACAGGATCCATGCAGAGAAGTATGAACCCCAACTATCGCGGCTGCAAGTTCATTCGTGACGGCGGATTGGGCAAGATTACCAAAGTCGTAGCCGCCAATTACGAATCTCCCTGGTTCTACGATATGAAAGCGGAAGAAATCCCGGCAGGCTTGGACTGGGAACGCTGGTGCGGCCCTGCTCCTCTGGTGGCGTACCATCCGGAACTGTTTATTCCTCGCGGCAAGCCGGGCTGGCTGTCGTTCAGACCGTTCTCCGGCGGCGAAATGACCGGTTGGGGAACTCACGGATTCGACCAGATTCAGTGGGCGCTGGGAATGCAGGAAACCGGCCCCGTCGAGATTATTGTAACAGGCGACAAACTCGAAGCCCCGACCTACGACAAGCCGGAAGACGCCAGACGAGGCAATCAGCTTTGCAATCAGCCGAAACTGGCGTACAAGTACGCTAACGGCATTGTCGTCAAACTGGGCGACGACGACGGTAAAGAAGGTAACCGCGGCGGCGGAATCTTCTTCGGAGAAAAAGGCAAGATGGAAATCTGGCGCAACAAGATTACCGCCAATCCGCAGGAACTGGTCGATCAAGCCAACAAGATTGAGGTTCCGGAACTGCTGACCAAAAAACAGGGACACGACGCCCAGATTCGAGACTGGATCAACTGCATCAAGTTTGGCGGAACCCCCATTTCCGATTGCGAATACGCTCACCGCAGCGCGTCGGTCTGTCACATGCTCAACATCGCCCGTTACGTTGGACATTCCCTCAAGTGGGATCCAGAAAAAGAAGTTTTCGATTCCGCCGACGCCAACGCCATGCTGGACAGAGAACGCCGCAAGGGCTACGAGCTGCCGGAAGTCTGATTTGTTTGGCAGATTACTGAATAATTAAAGAAAACAGCGAGAATTACGAGTCCGCATTACGCGGACTTAAAATCCTCGCTGTATTTTTGTAAACTCACTCTACGACTGTTTATTATCTTCTTCCCGGAACGATTTGGTAAACGACTGATCAATTCTTTGTTGGGAATAGTTCGGATTGGATGGCGGAACGGGAATCGCTCCGGAATCGGCAAACGAGTTTGAAAACGATTGATCTATTCTCTGTTGAGAATAATCCGCATTGGACGGCGGGACGGGAATCGCACCGGAATCAGCAAAATTCCGTGAAAACGACTGCTGCATTCGCGCCTGACGCCTGTCAACGTATCCAAATGGCGTTTCCGGTTCCGGAGCTTGCGGCTGAGAGACAACATCCGGCGTCGGAGGAACGTTTTGCTGTTCTGTCTGCTGTAACGTTTCGGTTGACGGCGCAGCATCTGAACGAAGTCCTTCTCGAAAATCCGCCCATCGTTTGGAAAAGAACGTTACAATTCCTTTGAAGACAACCTTTATTGTATATCCTATACGTTTCCAGTTTACGCGAATAAACGGCTCGGTCATCCAGCTCGGCGGAGGCGGTTTTGGAGTACTATTCTGTTGAATATAAGAATTATCAATTGGCGGAAGCGGAGGAATAACGGTTTGCTCAGGAATCGCATCTTGCTGCGGGGGCGGATTGAATACTGTCCCTGGCTGGTAGTTGACGCCCTGCTGATAGTCAACCCCTTGCTGAAATTCCATTCCCGGCTGGTAAGAATCCGTTATTAAACGACCGCAATGCAAACAGAATACTTTTCTGCCAGGCTGGATATTATTGACCGCCGTTTCACATCCGCAGACGTTACATCGAATTGTTGTTCTGTTTGCCATGATTAGATTTTGGATAAATAATATACGTCATTTGATTTATACTTGTTCTACTTGAAATTTCCCGAAAAATGAGCTATTAACTCCTAGCTCCTGGCCGCTAGCTTGGTTATCTCTATTCCTTGTGATAACGCACGAATCAGGTTTATCAAGCTAATAGCTAGAAGCTGGCAGCTAGAGGCTTAACATCGGAAAAACTCAAGTCGTTTCAGTATATTGTCATTTACAGTTTCGTAACAAGCGGGGAAAGGACAGTTTTTAGAAAGTCGTTTCTATTCACTCTTGTTTTTCTTCAAGCTTTGCGCCCTGCTCTGCTGAATCCTCCGCGGTCTTGTCGTTCTTAACCAGTTTGAACATGACAAGAGCCAACGGCGGGAGCGTAATCTGCATTGATGCCGGGCGTCCCTGACATTCAACAGCCGTTGCTTTGACAAACGCCTGACCAACGTTTGACCCGGAATAATACGACGAATCAGAATTGAAAATGACCTCGTACGTCCCGGATTTCGGAACGCCAACCCAGAAGTCGTATCGAACAATTGGCGTGAAGTTCGCGACGACGACAATAAACTCGCCGGACTTCGACTTTCTCAAATACGACAGCGTACTGGCGTCGGAGTTGTTACAGTCGATCCATTCAAACCCTTCCCAGTCAAACTCAAGTTCATGCAAAGCCGGTTCGTTTTTATACAGAGTGTTTAAGTCGCCCGTCATGCGGACAAGCCCTTGCGGGGAATCGTACTGAAGCTGTCCCCAGTCCAGTTCGTTGTCGAAATCCCATTCCGTCCATTGTCCAAGTTCCGCGCCCATAAAGAGCAGTTTTTTCCCAGGGTGCGTCCACTGATAGGCGGTCAAAAGACGTAAATTGGCGTACTTTTTCCACATGTCGCCTGGCATCTGGTTAATCAGCGCGCCCTTGCAGTGAACGACTTCGTCATGTGACAACGGCAGGACAAAGTTCTCGCTGAAAGCGTACATCAAACTGAATGTCAGATTGTTTTGATGATACTTTCGATAAACGGGATCGTTGCGGAAATAGCGAAGCGTGTCGTTCATCCAGCCCATGTTCCATTTCAACGAGAAGCCCAAACCGCCAACGTAAGTTGGACGGCTCACGCCCGGCCATGCGGTGGATTCTTCGGCAATGGTCAAAACGCCGGGGTACTGAATCCCGACTTGTTCGTTCATCATTTTGAGGAAGCTGACCGCCGCGAGGTTCTCTCGACCGCCGAACTCGTTGGGAACCCAGTCGCCCTCTTTGCGGCTGTAGTCCAGATAGAGCATCGACGCAACCGCGTCAACGCGCAATCCGTCGATGTGATATTTATCCAGCCAAAACAGAGCGTTGGAAATGAGGAAGTTGCGGACTTCGTATCGGCTGTAGTTGAAAATGTACGTACCCCAGTCGCGGTGTTCGCCCTGACGCGGGTCTTGATGTTCGTACAAAGCCGTGCCGTCAAAGCGCGCCAGGCCGTTGGCGTCTTTTGGGAAATGGGCGGGAACCCAGTCCATAATAACGCCAATCCCGGCTTCGTGACATTTGTCAACCAGATACATAAAATCTTCCGGCTTCCCGTATCGCGCCGTTGGACAGAAATACCCGACAATCTGGTATCCCCAAGATGCCGTCAGCGGATGTTCCGCCACCGGCATGATTTCAATATGAGTGTATCCCAGCTTTTTAACGTGCGGAATGAGCACGTCAGCAATCTGTCGATACGAAAGCCAATGCGTGCCCGTTTCCGGATTGAGGCCGTCTCGAAGCTGATCCGGATTCGGCTTTTTGAACGAGCCGAGGTGACATTCGTAGATGGAAATCGGCTTGTGGAGCCAATCCCAATGAGAACGCTCTTCCAGCCACGACTTATCCTGCCACTTGTACGTTGACAAGTCCGCGACTTTGGACGCCGTCTGCGGCGGGCATTCGCTGGCAAAAGCGTGCGGGTCAAACTTTTCGACCCAATTTCCGTTCTGGTTGACGGCGTACTTATACAGAGCGCCCGGTTTGAGGTTCGGAACGAACAGTTCCCAATATCCGGTGGAATCGACGTTTTGCATGGGCGACGCGGTTTTGTTCCATCCGTTGAAATCGCCAATCACGCTGACCGATCGGGCGTTGGGCGCCCAAACCAGAAAATTGACGCCTTCGACGCCCTTGTTTTTGCAGACGTGAGCGCCGAGCTTGTCGTAGGATTTCCAATGCTGACCCTCGCCCAATAAATAGCGGTCGTAATCGGTTAGCAGAGAGGGAAACTGATACGGATCTTCTTTTGTCATGACGGAACCTTTCTTGTCAACGACGCGAAATCGATAAACTTTTTTGTTGGAGGGATTGGAAAAATCGGATATCTTAAACTGACGGCACGCCGCCTCAAACAGCCCAGCCGGGTGAACTTTCCGCAGCGGCGCAACGACGTCGCCTTGACTGTCGATCACCCACGCCTGACTCGCTTGCGGGAGCCAGGCTCTGATATAAATCAACTCCTGATCGTCGCCTGACGAGTGCGGTCCAAGTATGCTGCGCGGAGAACTGCATCGACCGTCTAAAAGCTGACCAAGCAGTTTAAGGGAAATGTTGCTTTTCATACTATTCTGAAAGTTACGCGCTGCATGGTACATTTGCCGCAGCCGTAACATTGCTTTATTCTCAAACTATTATATATTATAACGAAGAACCAAGACTAACGCAAGGGGGGCTCGTAATTCGGAATTACACGAAGCAATCCTCTCCAGCAAGTCAAGAGCAGGGCAGGGCAGAAAAGGCAACACAGATAAAACAGGAGATTTAAAACAGAAAAGAGAATTGGAAGTCCAGGCTGCGGACGCCTCAAATCCGGGGCTGGAATTCCAATTCTCAAATATATGGGTTTATCTGTGTAAACTAAAAACGTCTTGTTTTCACGTAGCCGAGGCTTCGGATAACCTCGAGAATTTCGCTACACGTAGGAAACATTCGGCCGGACATTCGTTTATAGCTGTCCAAAGCTCGCATAAATTCGACTTCGTCTTCTGAATAGTCTCGTTCGCATGTTGTGGGATCGATCTTTCCACGACGACAGCGAGAGTTCGAAGAACGAACGGCTTCGCAAGTTGGATTGTTCACAATTAATACTCCTCTGAAATTCAGATGCAATCTGAATGTTATCTGGTTTTAGTTGGTAAAGGTTTGGATAAAAAGGCAGGAATCCAAACGAGCAAAGAAAACGCTTCAGGGTTGAACGCATTCGGATACTACGTTCATTAAACACAGTACGGTTTGGCTCGCCAAGTCGGATACCAAGGCAAGACCAAAGAGTCGATTGCATTTCTGATGTTTTGTTTTTATTGTTTTGGAGAAGGTTTTTGCTTCGCGCTTCCAAATCGGCTCGGAAATTCCGATTTGTCTGCGATAAAGCTAAAGAAATGAATCTGTCTATGTTTCCCCAAAGATTGAAATTAAACTGAAGGGCGTCAGTATGAAACAAGTCTTCCTGACCTGCTTGATAAAAACTGCTTTCTTCAGATAAACAAACCCGTAACGCTGTTTCAAACCGGTCAGGCGATGCCTGATGCGAATCTGAAAATAGGGTAACGGGGCAGTTCATAATTTCAATTCCTTGCAGTTAAGATTTGCCGAATAATCTAAACAATTTATGACTCATGCACGAAATAAATTGTTTTAGTTACATAAAATATACACGATGTTTTCAAAAGATATGATTATTCGGCTGAAAAATTTCACTTATTTACCAAAATCTGTATCGATTGTAACGGTTAGGAGAAATATATAGGGCTTTTCCTGAAAAATATAATATTCTTTTGGAAAGACTATTGACTTTTGCCTAAAGTTTGAGGATAATCAAAGAAAAATTAAAGTTAGTAATAGACAGGAATTTGTTTATTAAAGCGCTTTTCCTCGCGTTCCCGTATAGGCAAACGGGATAAACCGCTAATCAGGTTTCAAACAATGCTTAGCGCTTGCCGTTTCCTGTTTGTTACATTCCATTCCCCATTTATTTAAAAGGAGTCAGAATCATGGCAAAACTATTCGAAGTGTATCGTTGTCCAATTTGCGGCAACATTGTTGAAGTGGTCGGCGAAGGCGGAGGAAGACTGGTTTGCTGCGGATCTCCGATGGAGAAATTAACTGCAAATACCGTCGACGCGTCTCACGAAAAACACATGCCCGTTTTCAGCCGAGAAGGAAACGTCGTTACAGTAAAAATCGGTTCAGTTCCACACCCGATGACGGAAGAACATTATATTGAATGGATCGAAGTCCATTCCGACAACCGGGTTCAGAGAAAATATCTCAAGCCGGGCGACGCCCCGGAAGCGCTCTTTTCCTGCCCGCCGGACGCCTGCGATTCCGGCAAAACCCCGTTCGCTTACGCCTACTGCAATCTCCACGGATTGTGGGGCGGACCGGTCGAGTAGGGCAGGGGGCTTGAAACTCTAAAGGAATAGAGTATAATCAATTAATAAGGTCAATCCGGCAAGACCGTACCTGAGAAGCCTCTAGTTATTCTAGCTATTAGCTTGTGTGTTTGAAACTCTAAGCTTAGCTTTTAAAGCCAGAGGCTAACATCACAAGCTAGGAGCTAGAGGCTAGAAGCTAAAAGCTGTTTACAAAATAGGTTCGCGGTTTCCGAATGAGCCATTAATAACCCAATTCCAATTACCCCATTCCTTTTAGAAACCCCCATGATTAACGTCCTGATACTTCGCGCGCCCGGAACCAACTGCAATATCGAAACCGGCTTCGCTTTTGAACAGGCTGGCGGAACTGTCGAACAGCTTCACGTCAACCGACTGCTGGAAAATCCGTCTCTGTTCGATAAATTCCAGATTTTGTGCTTCCCCGGCGGGTTCAGTTTTGGCGACGACATTGCCGCCGGTCGAATTCTTGCCTCGAAAATGCAAAACGCTCTTTCAGACGCCTTGCACAAATTTCGCGACGACGGCAAGCTGATTCTGGGCATCTGCAACGGATTCCAGATTCTTATCAAGTCCGGGCTGATTCTCCCCATCGACGACGACGGATTCCAGGCAACGTTGACGTGGAACAATTGCCACCGATTCCAAGATCGCTGGGTTCGCATGGTCGTTGACCCGAAAACGCCGTGCGTGTTCACAAAGGGAATAACCGATATCGAAATGCCCATGGCGCATGCAGAAGGCAAATTCGTCGCCCGGGACGCTCAAACGCTCAAACGCCTGGCGGACAACGGTCAGCTGGCTCTGCGCTACGCGCCCCGTCTGACCAGCGCGCCGAACTACGACATCAACGATCTCGGCGCCATCCTTCCGGAACCGGACAACCCCAACGGCGCTCAGGCAAACGCCGCCGGCTGCTGCGACGAAACCGGTCGCGTCTTCGGCTTGATGCCTCACCCGGAACGATACCTCAAGGGCGTTCAGAACCCGCAATGGACGCGCCGCGTTGGAACCGACGGCTTCGACCCGGAACTCGGCGACGGTCTGAAGATTTTCAAGAACGCGATCGACTTCTTCGCGTAAGCGTCTTCTGACAGAGCGAAAACGTAATACCGTTCAATAACAGCGGTTAACTCAAGGAATAATTATCCTCTTAGAGTTAACCGTTTTTTTTATTGTCCCTTGCCTCGTTCTCTTGCCCGAAGGGTTATAATTCTGCGATTATGAACCAGAAACATCCCTATTTAATCCTGACGGCGTTTATTGTTTTGAGTTTTGCGACCAGCGCTCTGGGCGGAATGATTGTCTACGCGAATCTCCAGCCGTGGTATGAAGAACTCGAACGCGGACCGCTTTCGCCTCCGAATTGGGTATTCCCGGTCGTCTGGACGATTTTGTATATCCTCCTGCCGGTCGGAACGTGGCTTGGATGGCGGCTGGCAGAAGGAACTCAGCGCCGCAGCCTGACAATCGCCTTTTTGATAAACCTGGCTCTCCAGCTGGCGTGGACAGCGGCGTTTTTCGGCGTTCACAGCCCGCTTCTCGGGCTGGCGTTTATGCTGGCGATATTTGTCTCAACGCTCAACCTGTACCATCGCCTTTGGAAACTCACCCGCCTCGGGGCGGAGCTGATTCTGCCGCAAATCCTCTGGCTCATTTACGCCGCCAGCCTCAACGTCAGCGTCTGGGCGTTAAATTCGTTTTAGAACGAATTGTCTATCCGTAAACGATTAAATTATAAATTCTTATATAAAATAAAAAAACGTCTTGCTATGAAAAGCAAAACGTTCAAGAAATAAAAAAATGGGCAGTACAGAACTCGAATCTGTGACCTCCTCCGTGTCAGGGAGGCGCGCTAACCAAACTGCGCTAACTGCCCATTTCTATGATTTGCAGACGCTGTCTGCAAACTGAATGCACGTATTATGCCACGTTTTTATATTTTGTCAACCGCCCGCGCCTGAATTTTTCCAAAATATTTGGAGATTTCCGGAACGTTCATTGATTCTTATCCGTTTTATGATATAATTCCCTAAATACGCGCTCGGGATTCGTAAGCCCGGGCGGTTGTCAATAAATATACTGTTATCAACGTAATACGGCAATGACTCGCGACGAAATATACGAGGCGTTTTTGGCTCAGGTTCCCTACGAATTGTATCCCATGCAGGAAGAGGCGCTCCTGGCTTGGTTTTCTTCCGAGCAGGGCGTTCTCGTGTCCGCGCCGACGGGAATGGGAAAGACGCTCATTGCTGAAGCCGTTGTTTTTGAGGCTCTTTCCACCGGGCGGAGGGCGTATTATACAACGCCGTTGATCGCTCTGACTGACCAGAAATTTCACGAATTGCAGGTCAAAGCGGCTCAATGGGGGTTTGACCCCAACGACGTCGGGCTGGTTACCGGCAACCGCAAAATCAATCCGGACGCCAAAATTCTGGTCGTCGTTGCGGAAATTCTGTTCAATCGGCTTCTTCAGCCCGAAAGTGCGGCGGCGGAAAGTTCCGCCTTGAATTTCGACGACGTCGACGCGGTCGTCATGGACGAATTCCATCAGTTCAACGACCCGGAACGGGGAATCGTCTGGGAGTTC
>JAZUMX010000804.1:0-4100 GCA_045603865.1 Thermoguttaceae bacterium | reverse complement strand
CATACACACTCTAAATTCTCTATTTTACCATTTCTGAAATTTTTCTCTAAAAAATTTTTTGTACAGTTCTTTAAAAATACAAAATCTGGTGTATAATATATAGTGTTGTATAATACCCATAATCCAGATTTCCGTCGTCGCGAAGATGGCGGGAATGTCGATTAAAATTTCATTTCCCCTTGGTTTGCTCAAAATATGGAGTAAAAACATGGCTAAAATTCATTCGTTCCTCCCTACCTGCGTTTTAACATACGTCCGATTTTCAGTTTCGGTTTTGGTTGTCGCGTTCTTATGCGGATCGTCTCTTTTGGCTGATTATAACGCCGCTACGGCAGATTTAAGCGCCGCCTGGACTGTTACCAGTTCAAACGGCGTAACTCTTGACGGAAGCGTATTGCACTATGCAAATCATACCGGTACGCTCACTATCAGCTCCGACCCCAATTTTACGCTCACAAACGGCGCGGTTTTCGAGCAGAGCGGAAATATTACTACCGGCAATCATAAAGCTATTGTAGCAAGAGGCGGCGGAACGCTGAAATTAACGTGCGCTGGTTCACTCAATTCACAAAATAACGGTTTATGGGGATTCTATTTTTATGACGGCAGCGTTATCGACACTTCTGGCGCCGGATTTATGTGCCTGTATGGCTCCTCAAGCAACCTGCGTTTTTATGGAGACGGCGAACTTATCATTGGTACGAACGTTTGGACAAAAACAACGACGGAACTCGTCGCTTACAGCGGGGTTAATGCGAAAATCAGTCAAAGTACGGCGGCTGGCATTTCTGACGCCACTGGACTAAACCTTTCAACCGCCGGTTCTGTTGCTTTTAACGTTGAAGAAAACGCAACGCTGACGTCAACAGTTCGAATTTATGACGAAGGCTCTACTGGCGGCATTACCAAAACCGGCGCCGGTACAATGACGATTCTTAACGCCAACAACGATTACAAAAAAGGTACGACTATCAGCGCAGGGAAACTGGTTTTATCCGGCGCGGGGAATCTTACCGCTACAAGCGGCGTCAGCATTGCTTCCGGCGCGACGCTGGAATTCAAAGACAACGACTCTAACGGCGAAGGCGGAACCGTTACATTTAGCAGAACCGTTTCCGGAGCGGGGAATCTTGTTAAGTCTGGAACTGGAACGGTAACTCTTTCCGGTTCCAACACGTTTACCGGCAACGTAACAATTTCAGGCGGAACGCTGAATGTTACTAAAAGCGCAAGTTTGGGCGCCAATTCATCATCAAGAACAATAAACATCGGCAATGGGGCTGAACTCGTTATTTCAGTAGACAACTTAATAGCGAACGCTCATTATGATCAAAGTGTAAGATACGTTTTGGACGGTGGAAGGATTTCAAATTCCGGTCAAGTTTATAATTACATTCAAAACCTGACCTTAAAAAATGGCGCGTCAGTCTATGCAGCAGATGGAGCTTCAGTTTGGAAAGCCTATAAATTTCATAATATCAACGTAGAACGAAACGCCGATGGTTCTGCTGGCTTGCCAGTTGAAATTTCTGCCAGTAATAAAGATTACGCCACAATTGCTTTTGGAGGCAAGAGCGATACGATAAAAGCGGGAACTTCGGTTTCAACAATCAACGTTGCAGAAATAACCAGCGTTTCCGCATCGGTTAACGATAATGTTTCTGATTTTATAATTTCAGCAGTAGTTAAAGATTCCTTGTACCAAACTGACGGGGCGCTTACGAATGCAACAGAAATCGTAAAGACCGGAGCTGGTACGCTGGAATTCTCCGCAGCTAATGTGCATACAGGCAAGACAACGATTTCCGAAGGAACGGTCAAACTGACCGGCGCCGGTACGCTGGGATCGGGCGCAGTTGAGAATAACGGGACGTTGGAATTTGCTCACGATTCAACGCAGACGTTTAGTAACATCATTTCCGGCTCGGGTTCTGTTGTCAAATCCGGCTCTGGCAAGCTGACGCTTTCCGGTAACAATACGTATTCTGGGGAAACCACGATTTCAGGTGGAACGCTCCTTGTACCAAGTACTGCCAGTCTGGCAACGTCCCAGGTTACAGTTACAGAGGGGGGAAAGTTCCAGACGGGAGCGACTCTGGATGGAATCCCTGTCAATCTTGACGGCGGAACGTTTGTCATTGGCGATACGTCTGCGTCCAAAGAACTTATGATTGGCGCGCTGACTCTTAATGGCGGAACTATCAGTTTCAATTTTAATGACTCCGCTTTCGTAGACGACTACGGGTATCATTCAGACGCGGACTGGCTTCATGTTTCTTCTGCCAGCCTGAGTTCCGGGGTCATTGATCTGACTTTCAACGGCAGCAGCGCTGAAGATTGGTGGAACGTTATCAAAAATAATTACAACGAAAACGGTTATGAGATTATTACCGGTCCAATTTCTGATTCTGAAAGCTTCAATAGCAATAACGTTACAGTCTCTGTGAACGGTACGCCGTCAGACAGTTGGGCTCTTACTGCTAAATCGGGCGGGCTATATCTCTTTGCAACCGAGGACCAACCGGGACCAGAACCGGTAAACCCTTGGTACGATGCTAATACGTCTGATATCGACCTGCTGGACTGGACGATTGACGGAACAACTAAAGTCGGCGCCATGTTTACCGAAGGCGGCGATTCCGAGACGTTTTCAGGCAACGTTGCTTTGACCGGAGCCGGCGAATTTAAAGTTGGAACGGGTCAAAGTCTGACGCTCTCAAAAGAAGTAACCGGCTCTGGCGACTTGACGAAGACGGGCGAAGGAACTCTGACGCTTTCTCAGGCGCCCGGATATACGGGTTCGACCGCGGTTGAAACGGGAACGCTGGTTCTTTCCGCCGGCGGTACGCTCAATAACCTTTCCGGCGCTGGAACGGTTGATAACAGCGGCAAGGCGCTAACGCTCAGCAATACGTCAAATTCTGAGTTCTCCGGCGTAATCACAGGCGCAGGCGCACTTACAAAAACCGGTTCTGGAACGCTGGAATTGTCCGGCGAGAACGCGTACACCGGCGCGACGACCGTTTCAGATGGCGAGCTTGTTTTCTCTGGCAGCGTTCTTCCGGTTTCCGCCATGAAAGCGACTGGCGGGGCGCTGGTTTTGGGAACGGAAGGCAATGCCATTACCGTCAAGCGCGGCGCTTCTATTACCGCGTCCGGCGGAGCTGTTCGCGTTGACGGCGACCTCGTGTTTGAAGCGCCCGGTTCCGGATTTGTCGCTTGCGACGGCTCCTGGACGGGCAGCGGCTCCATGACGCTCGACGGCGGATACATTCGCGTTGGAACAAACTTTAACACCACGACCGGAATCAATTTCAACGGCGGTTCAATATTAAACAACAACAACGACGGCATTTTGACGTCCGATTTAACAATTACCAAAGACGGCTCGACCATGCAGGCGGGCTGGAGCAAGTCTTTAACTTTAAAAGGCGCGTTAAAAGGCTCCGCTTCTCTTACCGTCGGCAGCGATTCCGGCTGGCTTATATTTTCCGGCAATGGGAGCGCATACCAAGGGTCGTTGCTTGTCAAAGGCCAAATGCGAGTTGGCGTCGCTAATACAGACTCGTCAGACGTCTCTGAGTATATCGGCGGCAAGGTAATCAACCTCAACGGCGGAACTATTCAGAACAACAACAATAACCTCACATTCACAAACGATTTGAACGTCATGTCTGAAACCGGGTTTAAAGCCGGTTGGAGTAAAAGCATCACTCTTACCGGAAATGTAACAGGTTCAGGAAAACTAAAGCTGGTTTCCGATTCCGGCTGGCTGATTCTTAAAACCCACTCTGACGGCGATGCGTTTACCGGTCCCTTCCAAACCGGTTGGGCAAGCACGTCGTCCAGAGGTCAAACGCGTCTGGCGGCTGAACAGCCCCTCGGCGCCAACTGCGGCGTTCTGTACAACTACGGCTATCTCGACATGAACGGTTTCAGCCAGAAATTCAAGGGCGTTGTAGACGATGGCGCGAACAATAAAAAAGGCAGAATATATAATACTACAGATACAAAATCCGTTGTAACGTTCGACATTACCTCACAAAATCTGTCGTATGCTGGAACTATCGAAAGCAACGTTGAACTGATTGTCAACGCCA
>JAZUMX010000803.1:0-1767 GCA_045603865.1 Thermoguttaceae bacterium | reverse complement strand
CGAATTACGAATTACGAATTCTACTTAAGCGCTCCTTTGAGCATATAGGCGACGTCGTTGAGAGTCAGGTCGCGCTTGATTTGTCGGGTTGTCGTCGATTCGTCGATGACGACCAGTTCAATGTCGGCGATGTCGGCGTAGTCGGCAATCTGGTCAATAGAGATGTCGTAGGAGAACGCAGTGTGGTGCGTGCCTCCGGCGAGAATCCAACTGGCGGCTCCGATGGACAGGTTCGGTTCCGGCTTCCAGAACGCGCTGGCGACGGGCAGTTTCGGCAGCGGGGCTTTCGGTTCCAAGACCTGAACTTTATTGACGATCATGCGGAATCGAGAACCCAGGTCGATAATCGTCGCGGCAACGCCCGTTCCGGGATGAGCGGTAAAGACGAGTCGGGCGGGGTCGGCTTTTCCTCCGATTCCCAGCGGGTGAACTTCAAGTCTGGGCTTTTTCGATGCAATGGTCGGGCAGACTTCCAGCATGTGCGCCTGCAGAATCGCGCCATCGCCGGGGAAGTCGAGAACGTAGTCTTCCAGGAACGACGAGCCGTTTTTGAGCCCCTTTGTCATGACCTTGAACAGACGAACCAGAGCGGCGGTTTTCCAGTCGCCTTCCGCGCCGAATCCGTATCCTTCCGCCATGAGCCGCTGTGACGCCAGACCCGGAAGCTGGTTCATGCCGTGCAGAGCGTCAAAGTTGGTCGTGAAGGCGAACGCGCCTTTGTCGGCGAGGAACTGGCGAATGGCGAGTTCTTCCCGCGCGGCTTCGACAACCTGATTTCTGTCCGCGCCGTCTTTTTGAGCGTTGGGCGCCAGCTCGTACTGGTCTTCGTACTGAGCGATCAGGTCGGCGATTTGAGCGTCTGTTACATCCGCCTGAACGGCGGCAAGGTCGCCGATGGGATAATAATCGACGTGGTATCCGAGAACCTTTTCCGCCTCGACTTTGTCGCCGTCTGTAACGGCAACATTGTTCATGTTGTCTCCAAAGCGGACGACTTTAAGATTCTGCTGATCCGCCCACGCGGCGCAGACTCTCATCCACGACGCGACCTGAGCCGCCGTCGATTCCTCCTGCCAGAACCCGACAACGACTTTGCGGTTGATTCTCAGCCGGGAAACGATATGTCCGAATTCGCGGTCGCCATGAGCGCTCTGGTTGAGGTTCATGTAGTCCATGTCGATGTCAGCCCACGGGATTTCCCGATTGAACTGCGTGTGCAGATGCAGCAGCGGCTTCTGGAAGGATTTTAAGCCGTGAATCCACATCTTGGCGGGAGAAAACGTGTGCATCCAGGCGATAACTCCAACGCAGCGCGGGTCGACGTTTGCCTTGGCGAAGACTTCCGCGACTTCCGCCGCCGAGTTTGCCGTCCCTTTATAGACGACGTTCATCGGCAGACGTCCGGACTCGTTCAAGCCGTTGACAATCGCCTGGGAATGGGAGTCGACAATTTTGACCGTCTCGCCGCCGTAAAGCAGCTGCGCGCCGGTTACAAACCAGATTTCGTTGTTTTCGTAAATGGTCATGGCGAATTGAGGGGTAATAGTAAGAAGTGGTTAGTTGTTAGTGGTAAGTGGTAAGTGAATAGTGAGGCGCTTTGCGTCCTAACCACTAAATACTTACCACTAATTACTCTCGTATTATACTCGCAATAACAGAGATGTCAATTCAATATTGCGCAAAAGTCGTTATCTTTTTACGCAAGCGGCGAGGCGCCCCCGATGGCGGGGGAGCTAATCCGCGCTGCCGCGCGAGACGTATTATAAC
>JAZUMX010000802.1:0-2627 GCA_045603865.1 Thermoguttaceae bacterium | reverse complement strand
CGCCGCCTGAACCGCAACCGACGCCAGCAGTTCCAAATCCTCCGGCTTGAACCGTTTGCCCATCTCGTCGGAATCGAGCTTAATCGCGCCCAGCGCGTTCCCGTCTGCGTCAATTAACGGGGCGCACATCATCGACCGGGTTGACATGTTGACAACGCTTTGAGCGTGATTAAACCGTTCGTCGTTGAGAACGTCTGCGGAAAGAGCCGCTGTTTTACCGTTGATTACGTTGCTGAAAACCGTTCGGGAAATGCGAATCGGCGCCGCCGTTGGGTGTCGGTGCTTAACCGCCATCGGAATGAGCGTGTCCGCCGATTCTCCCAGAAGCACAATCAAGCCGTCTTCCGCGTTGGGAAATATAACAAACAGACTGTCGAGAATCTTTTCCATAACCTCGTCGAGGTCAAGATTCTGTCCCAGATTTTTCATCAGCTGCAAAATCGCCCTGAGCTTGGTTGCTGCGTGAATTCCAGACCGCGACGATGAACCAAACGGAGAAGCAACGCTTATCGACGACAGAACAGACGACTTGTCGTCGTCGACTTCTTCCAGCTGATTGAACGTCTCGAACAGCTTTTGACTGCGCGACTTTTCCTGCTTTTCCTCGCCGTGACGCTGCGTTGTATGAGCCTGATCCAGTTTAAAGTGCAGATTCTCCTGTTTCTCAACCGCAGAAGCGTCCATGCCGAACTGACCGTCCATTCTAAACGACGATTCAATGTTCATTTCCGGGGCGGAGTCGATAATCTTCACAGATTCCGCCTGCGCCTGAGAGGACGTGCCGGTATGAAACGTCATGACAATGTCGCACAGCTGAACCTGATCGCCGTCATGTAATTCTACCGGGGCGGTCAAGCGGACGTCGTTGACCGACGTGCCGTTGCGGCTGTTGAGATCTTCCAGCATCACCCGACCGTCGCTGAGATAAAATCGGGCGTGACGCCGGCTGATCGACGGGACTTCGAGCATGACGCTGCATTCGGTTGACCGACCGATTATTTCTGACTTGCCGGACAGGGGAAGAATCGCCCCCGGCGTCGGACCTTTGACTATTGTAAAATATGACATGTTTAGTTGCGAGTTACGAGTTGCGAGTTGCGAGAATTTTCGTGAGGCGCTTTGCGCCAATTCCGCATTCCGAATTCCGCATTCCGAATTATTCCAGCCCCAGCATCATAACGTTGATGCCGGAACCGATTCCAAGCAGCGCGACGCGGTCGCCGGGAGCGACAACGCCTCGCTCAAATCCAATCGACGCTGTCGTGAGCGCGGCGGTTGATCCCGTGTTGCCCAGGTACTGCATCGTCGTAAAATCAATTTCCGGGTTCAAGCCGATCGTGTCGAACAGGAGCTTTGTATGCGCCTTTCCGACCTGATGGCAGAACGTCCGGGAAATATCCTCTTTTTTCCAGCCCACCTCGTTGAGAAACAGGGGGAAACATTTCGCTGCCGCGGCAACGCCCTGTTCCAGCAGCTTGACGGAATCCGTATGCATCATGTCGCCTTCCAGCGACGTCTCGTCCGACTGGCACAGCTTGCTTCCAGACGAGTCCGTGTAACAGGCGCCGCCCAGCAAACGCCGTCCGGACTTGCTGATGGACTCGTGCGTCAATACAACCGCCGCCGACCCTGACCCGATTGTCAGCGACGCGAAGAGGTTCTTGCAGCTCTGACGGGTGAGCGTCAAGTCCGTATTGAATCGCTTTATCGTCGTTTCCATCAGCGACCGGCTGTTTTCCGTCCCAACGACGACGCCGGCTTTTATCTGTCCCAGTTCGATCATGTTCGCCAGGAGGAACATGCCGTCTAAAATCCCCAGACAGGCGTTGGAGACGTCAAAAATCAGACAGCTTGACGGCATCTGAGCGCGAAAATGCGTCCCCGCCGCCGTCGCCGGTTCCATGAAATCCCGGCAGACCGACGCATGAATCAGCGCGCCAAACAGGCTTTTGTCGATGCCGGACTGTTCAATCGCCTTGGAAACGGTTTGAGCGCTGACTTCGCCGATGCCGGAACCTTCGCGCCAAAGCCGACGCTCAGCAATGCCGGTCATCAATTCCAGCCGACCCGCCGGCAACCGTAGACGTTCGTACGCCGGCGCCAGACGCTTTTCTATCTCGTCTGACGTTACAACTTCCGGCGGCAGTATATGCGTAAAACACTCTACGCAAACGTGGGAGTATTTCATGTGTTAGTTAGGAGTTAGAAATTTTAGATTAAAGCTGCTAGCCGCTAGCTATTAGCTAGAAGCCAGGAGCTAGTAGCTAAAAGCTCTCTTTATATTATACACAAAATCGTATTTTATAAAAGACCTGTTTTGCCAGAGTACGAGTAAAGAAACAACGCCCAGAGAACGTTCCTTTTCGCAGCCAACAACGCTTCCGGGTCGCGGACGAAGTCCGCCGAAGTATTTTTAAGCCGCAAAGAACGCAAAGAGCGCATAGATTTTAAAACTTTGCGAACATTCTCCGCTCCTCCGCGTCTCCGCGTGAGATTTTTCCGGGTGTCTCGCACCCCGCCTCGCCTAATCGTTTCAGTTCCTTTTCCTCCAGCCCTCCTTGCAGGAGGACAGAAGGAAAAGGTTATTTGACGATATTCTTTTTTGCGTGTTCTTTGTTCCGTGGGTT
>JAZUMX010000801.1:0-1531 GCA_045603865.1 Thermoguttaceae bacterium | reverse complement strand
GTAACGTCGGTCGTTCTGAAGTAGAACTGCGGACGATATCCGGAGAAGAACGGGGTGCTTCGGCCGCCTTCGTCCTTGCTCAGAACGTAGACCTGAGCCTTGAACTTGGTGTGCGGGGTGATGCTTCCCGGCTTGGCGAGAACCTGACCGCGTTCGATTTCGTCGCGTTTGATACCGCGGAGCAAGCATCCGACGTTATCGCCAGCGCGACCTTCGTCCAACGTCTTGTTGAACATTTCAACGCCGGTAACAACGACTTTGCGGGGTTCAGCGGACAGACCAACGATTTCAACGTTGTCGTTAACCTTAACAACGCCGCGTTCAACACGACCGGTAGCAACGGTACCACGACCTTCGATGGAGAAGACGTCTTCGATAGCCATCAAGAACGGCTTGTCTTCTTCACGAACCGGATCCGGGAAGTAAGTGTCGATAGCGTTCATCAGCTCGTCGATGCACTTGGTCTTTTCGGGGTCGGTCGGGTTGTTGTAAGCCAAAGAAGCGGAACCGCGAATGATTGGAATATCGTCGCCGGGGAATTCGTTCTTTGACAAAAGTTCGCGAATTTCCATTTCGACCAATTCGAGAAGTTCGGGGTCGTCAACGAGGTCAACCTTGTTCAGGAAGACGACCAAATTCGGAACGTTTACCTGGCGAGCCAGAAGAACGTGTTCACGAGTCTGGGGCATGGGGCCGTCAGCAGCGGAAACAACGAGGATAGCGCCGTCCATCTGAGCAGCGCCGGTAATCATGTTTTTGACGAAGTCGGCGTGGCCGGGGCAGTCAATGTGAGCGTAGTGTCGCTTTTCGGTTTCATATTCGCAGTGAGCAACCGCGATGGTAACCGTCTTGGAAGCGTCGCGAACCGTACCGCCCTTGGCGATATCAGCGTAAGACTTGAATTTCGCCAATCCCTTTGCAGACTGAACCGCCAGGATAGCGCCGGTCAACGTGGTCTTGCCGTGGTCAATGTGACCAATCGTACCAACGTTGACGTGAGTTTTTGTTCGTTCGAATACGTCCTTTGCCATTTGTTTTGATTTCCTAAATCTTTGAAAAAGGCATTGATAATACTAACTCAGGTACGTTTTTTCGTTCGGCCCCGGATGGACATAGCCTGTAGCCAACGTGAGGCCTCCAGAACGAAAACGCTGTTCTTACACCAGAACAGCAAACCCTGCGACGCCCGCTAAAATGCGATTGTGCGTCCTTAACGTTTTCGCATAGTACAGAAATGTCTTGTTGCGAAAAGCTGACGATGAGACTTGAACCCATGACCTCATCCTTACCAAGGATGTGCTCTACCGACTGAGCTACGTCAGCTTAAAAAAACAAGCGGGTGAAGGGAATCGAACCCTCGTGGTCAGCTTGGAAGGCTGGAGTTCTACCATTGAACTACACCCGCATTTGTTTTTTAGCAGATGAGTTCAATTTGAACTTTTCTGCCAGAGAAGTGTAATGGAGGGTGGAGGATTCGAACCTCCGAAGTGTGGACACAACAGATATACAGTCTGTCCCCTTTGACCGCTCG
>JAZUMX010000800.1:0-4736 GCA_045603865.1 Thermoguttaceae bacterium | reverse complement strand
TTTACCATTTCCCCTATCTTCCACCCTTCTTCCCAAAATTTCTAAAAAATTCCCGCTCATTTCAAGATTTTTTAAAAAATCAGTGTATAATATATAATTAGTGTAAAATAGTTTAATTATATTCAGTGAACATAAAAACCGTTTACCCAGATATATCCAATAAGGAGTTTCACAATGGATCAATTTCCATCCAGCAAACCTTTTACTAGCATTTCGACTTGGAGTCAAAAGGCGCTTGCGACAGCGCTCGTTTTGGTTGCAGTTTTCGCCTTGAATGGCGCCGCTCTGGCTGACACCTACTGGAGCGATACCGCCCCGGCTTCCGTTACTGACCTGCTCAATGCAGACAACTGGGACAACGGCGCGCCGACCACAGCAGGCAATCCCGGGGTCATTACCGGCAAAACGATTACGGTTTCTAACGACTTCTATCCCGGCGCCGACGGTCAGGATATTGACATTACCTTTAACGGCGCAACGTCAACCACCTTCTCGAAGGGTTTTGTCCCGTTGAAAAGTCTTCCCAACGGCAAAACGGCGACGTTTACGATGAGGCTGCAAGACAGCGCCAACGTCTATGTTACGAATAACTTCTGGGGCGGGAATAACAACTACAGTCAATCTTATGATCAAAGCGGAAAGGATTATCTGATTTACCAATATTATGGCGGAAACAGTACGTTTTCCTGCAATGAATGGTGGACGGCTATGACCGCCAGAACATACATTGAGATTTCAGACAATGCTACTGTAACAGCCCGGGGCGGATCCAATTCCGGTTTGGGCTGGGACAATACAGACCCGTACTCAGCAGACGGCTCCCGGCTGGAAATGAGCGGCAAAGGCGCGCTTAACGTCAACTCTACCAATTTGAACTTCTGGGGCGAGGGCACGACCGTCAACATGCGCGGCAGCTCTTCAATCTCGGCTAAAGCTATCTCCATCAGCAGAGATACGCCGCAGGTCAACCTTTATGACAATGCAAAAATTACGGCAAGCGAAGCTGTAAATGTCGCCAATCAAGCAACAGTAAGCCTCAATGACAATGCCAATATCACTCTTAGCAAAACGCTAAAGTTGGACAATAAATCATCTTTAACCCTGAACAACAACGCCAGTCTGACGGTTACCAGCGACTGCGCCTTGGACAGAAACGGCAGAATGGACGTTAACGGCAACGCCAACGTCGCTTTCAAAGCCGCTTTGAAAATTGGCGACATCAACGCCGGCGACGCTGGCGGGGCGGTTTTCAACCTCTCCGGCGGAACGGTTACCGTTTCTGGAACAACCTATTTCTCCTATCATTCAGACGCAACCGTCAATATTTCCGGCGGAAAGTTTATCTCCAACAGCAACCAGCTGTATGCAACCGACCAGAAAGGCAAAACCGTCGACATTAACATGACAAATGACGGCTATCTCCAGGCAAAAGACCTGCGTCTGAGCCAGCACGGCAATACGAATCTGACCATGTCTGATACATCCCAGGTCAAAGTGGAAAATCTCAACATGGCTTTCAATTACGCCTCTGGCGACAACGTCGTCAACGTGGTTACGATGGGCGGTTCTTCCAATATAACGGCAACCAATAATATGATTTTCTTTGGGAATAACGTCGGCGGCGCTGCGTACGGTTCCTTAACGCTCAACGACAACGCGTCGGTTGCTATTGCTAACGAAGTTCAAGTTGGAAAGGGCGCCGCAACCAGCCTTATCGACGGGAAAGACTATACTGCGGAAATTACTCTTAACGGAAACAGCAAGTTTTCGACTACAACCTTTACAACAAACTCCGGCGCGACATCCGCTACCACTGTTAACGGTTCAGCGACTTTTGAAGCTGAAACCATTAATCTGGCAGCTAATACGTTCCTTAACGTCAACGGTGGCTCGGTAAACGTTACGTCATTAAACTTTGACGGAACGATCAATCTTGCAGGCGGCGCGATCAATCTGACGCCTTACGGTTTGATTACCTCGACAGATGGTACGTTCACCGGAACCGGAGGAACGATTAACGTGAAAGGGTCTGACCACGTTTCCTATACGACGGGCGATCAGCTGCTTGTCGGTCTGTTTGCCAACGAGACAACTGCCGCCGCTGTTGCTGGAAGTACGACGGCGCCGGAGGGCTGGCAGACTTCTGTTCTCCAGATGGGCGACTCCCAAGCGGTTGTCGCCAGTTACGGAACCGAAGCCCCGACAGGCGTTAAAACCTGGATTCCAGGTGCAAGCGGTTCCATGACCGATTCCGCCAACTGGGAAGGCGACGCCAGCAATCCAACCGGATACGTTCTCGAAGGAACAAACACAATGAGCGATATTACCGGTAAGACAATCGTTATGGGCGGAGAGAATACGTTCAACGGCGACATGCCTGCCGGAACAGCGTTTACGTTCAACGATGGAGCCTCGTACATGAAGGGAACCAATTATTACGGCAGCATTATTGTCAACGAAGGCAAGGTTGATTTTACCGGCGGCGACCGACTTCTCATGGACAACGCCGGCTATATGGAAGTCAACGGCGGCGAGGTCATAACGACCAGCGGGTGGTTCAAAAGCTATCAGGATATCGTTATCAACGACGGCAAAGTCAGCTTTAGCGGAAACGGTTTGGCAATGAAGCTCAACAGCGTTACAACCAATAACGGCGGCGAAGTCATTATTAAACGCTTGATCGTTGGCGACGACGCGGCTTCCAACCAGAACAACCCCGAAGCGTACACGTCCAAGTACATCAACAACGCTGGTACAACGACCATTAACGGAAATGCGGAAATTGCCCAGAAGAAAAACACGCTCGGGATTTTTGAAGTCAATGGCGGTTCTGTTGTTACAAAAGACTTTTTCCTTGGCTATGAAGGAAACGCCGAACTGACTATTTCTAACAACGGCTCTTTGAAAGTTGACGGCAGTACGTTCCATTTAGCCTACAACCTCGCCAATGGCGACAACGTTGCAGCAAACGTTACAATGTCAGGAAATTCACGGCTTGAAACCGCTCAATTCAGAGTATTCCAGGGCAACAACGACAAAGATCACAAAGGCGCTGGTTACGCTTCGTTTACCATGACAGATTACGCCTATGTATACGTCTCTGGCAACATGTGGGGCGGTTCCAACGATGATAACTGCGCCCATGTTGTCGGATTGCTTGGAGACAATACATACAATCTGGAAATGACCTTCAGCGACAACAGCTATTTCAGCAGCAATGAATTCTGGGTGGCAATGACCGCAAAAACCCACGTTATAATCGAAGATAATGCGACCGTCATTGCCCGCGGCGGTAATTCCGGCATCGGCTGGGGGTCTCATGCAGCAGGTTCTTTGGTAGAAATCAAGGGCGGAACCTTCGAGGTTAACTCAAACTGGTTCGCTGTTGGCTGCATGAACGATAGCAGCTCAACCAACACCGGCGTCTGCAACGTTGTACAGACCGGTGGAGAAGCGACTTACAAAATGCTTCTTTTGGGTAACAACGCTTCCGCTTACGATCTTTCCGGCGACGATTCCATTTTAACGACAAACAGCGTTAAATCCTTAGCTGGATCGTCGCTCAAAATTAAAGGCGGAACGGCAAACCTCGGAACAGTTACCAACGGGGGAACGCTTGACGTCTCAGGCGGAACTGCAAACGCTGGAACGATAACCAACACAGGAACAGTTGCCGTCTCAGGCGGAACGCTCAACTTCGACGGAATCTCCATTGCCGACAACGGCATTATTAACATTTCCGGCGGTACGGTTATTCCAGGCGCCGGCGGCATTACCGCGACGGGCGCTCATACGGTCAATCTTTCCGGAGGCGTCTTTACAACAAACGACGTCAACTGGACAGCGACGGACATTACTGCAACGCTGGCTGACAATTCCGAAATCGAGTTTGCTCCGCAAGCCGGGCAATCGATCCAATGGACTGGCGCGCTGGTCAATAACGCTCAAGACGCCAGCGTTGTTAAAAACGGATCCGGCGTTTTAAGGATTGACAGTTCAGAAAACAACCCGTCAAAGGCGAAGCCAATCCTCGTCAACATGGGCGAACTGGATTTCAAAGGATATTTGACCAGCGATATCGTAGTTAACAGCGGCGCAACGCTCTCGCCGGGCAACTCGGTTGGAACGCTCTACATTGACGGTAACGTCATCCTCAACAGCGGGGCGATTCTGTTAATCGAACAGGATGAGACCGGCATTGATCAAATCATTGCCAAGTCGTTTGAAATTGCCAACGACGCGGTTTTGGAACTGGCGGTTGAATCCCCGCAGCTTGGTCAGACGTATGAGTTATTCATCCAGAAAGACGGAGATACCGTTATCCCCTTTGAAGACAAATATGCAACCGAAGATTTCTGGAACGGTCTTTTGTCGCCAGAAAGCGCATATTACTGGAATCTGACCCTAAACGGCAACATCGTTATGGCAGCTCTGGATCCCAACGCCGTTCCGGAACCGTCGACGTGGGCGCTGCTGATTCTCGGCGCCGCCGGTCTGCTGTACTGGCGAAAAAAGAATGCGTAATTCGTAATGCGTAATTCGTAATTACACAAGTGTGACACATTTCGGAATGCGAGAGCGAAGCCTTGGCGGAGCTCTCGCTTTTTTATTATATTAGAATCGCTCAAACCGGCAAGCGACACCTTGCTAAGAAATTCGATTACTCGCCGCTTGACGGCAAGATGACAAGTAAGAATGGAGCGCCGAGGCGCCGCACCCGACACAATCCGCCCAAT
>JAZUMX010000799.1:0-1532 GCA_045603865.1 Thermoguttaceae bacterium | reverse complement strand
CGGAAAAAGTCGTGCGGTCATACTTGCACCGGCATGGGTTCCGATATCGTCTGCACGTGAAAAGCCTGCCGGGTAAGCCGGATATCGTCCTGCCGAAGTACCGGACGATAATCGACGTTCGCGGCTGCTTTTGGCATCAGCACGTCTCCCCGACGTGTACGAGAAACAAAAGCCCCAAAGCCCATTCCGGGTACTGGTCAGAGAAGTTCAGAAAGAACGTCGAACGCGACAAACAGCACGAACGCGACTGGCGGGCTCTGGGCTGGAAGGTCATCGTTATCTGGGAATGCGAGGCAAATTCAGAGGCAACGCTCCGGAAAATCGTCCGGCGTCTTAAAGCACAAAAGAAATAAAGCCGCTAGTTATTAGCTGCTAGCTATTAGCTTGGACGATTGCGGCTCCAAGCTGATAGTTTTAAAGCCGGAAGCAGACATCAAAAGCTAACAGCTAAAGGCTAGGGGCTAGAAGCTGTTTCACAATAAATGTTATGCAATTATCGGATGAGTAATAATTACCATAAACCCAAAAGGAGAGATTATGTTACATTTCAGAAACGCGATAATTGTTCTTGTTCTGATGGCGTCACAGGCTTTGGCGGCGGAATATTACGTCGACGCCCTCAACGGGTCGGACGCGGCGGCGGGTACGACTCCGCAGACTGCGTGGAAATCGCTCGACAAAGTCAACCAGACGGCTCTGCAGCCGGGAGACAAGGTTCTCTTTTGCCGCGGGCAGATTTGGCGCGGAACGCTTAAAATCCAATCAGGCGAAGAGGGGAATCCGGTTGTCTTTTCCTCTTACGGGACGGGGCAAAAGCCGCGAATCCAGGGCAGCGTCGATCTTTCCAGCCCGGACTGCTGGCTTCCCGCCGGGGAAAACCTCTGGAAAACCAAATCGGACAGTTACGCATTGGCGGATCGGGAAACGCCGTTTGCTCAAACGATGTCTCAATGGCATTTGTACTGCGAAGGGGAGGGCAAGGCGGAACTCAAGACGGCAACAACCAAAAAGGGACAACGCGCTTATCGAATACTCTGTAACGAAAAGGGCGTCAGCTCCAATCAGATTCAGTTTACCAATTCGCCGTTTGAGATAGCCGCCGGTCAGGGCTTTCTTCTGAAATTTCGCGCTCGCGCCAGCAAACCGTTTACAACGGCTCTGCCGAATTTAATGCAGCACAAAATGCCGTGGGCGAACTACGGAACCGTGGTCAGCGTCGACAAAAAAGACTCTGTTACATTCACGTCTGAATGGAAAGAATACACGATGATCTATTTGCCGGGGCATACGGCGCAGGACGGTCGAACGACGTTTTTCATGGGAGAAACAATTCCTGACGGCTGCGTTTTGGAGTTCGTACCGTTGGAATCGTATGCCGTCGACGTTACAACGCTTGGGCTTAGCGCCGACGTCGGCAACGTGATTGTCGTTGAAAATGGTCAGAAAACTAAAAAGGCGTTATTCAAGCGCTGGAGTTTGGACGACCTCAAACAGCAGGGCGACTATTTTTCCTCGCCGTTTTCCCCTCAGCC
>JAZUMX010000798.1:0-1507 GCA_045603865.1 Thermoguttaceae bacterium | reverse complement strand
CAAGAGAAAATCACAACGGTTATCGCCAATATTTTGCCCCAGCCTGAAGCCAAACTTGAGCCGGAGAAGTTCATCAGCATCACCTTCTCAGACGCGCCTGTGGGATTAGGCAGTAAGCAAGAGGCAGTAGGCGGCAGCGTTTTGCTATCGGCGCAGTCAGGAATAAACGAACAGGAAACAGGGAGCAGTCAGGATGAGCGATTGCGTAATTCCGAATTCCAAATTCCGAATTCCGAATTAAAAAGCGCCTCGCTCCCTTCCCTCTACTCCCTACTCCCTATTTTTATATCTGCTTTCTTGACCGCGTATCGTTACGAATTGTTATTCGCACTCGGAATGATACTCGCCGTTATTGCTTTTACGATGACGCTGATTGCCGTTATACGATGGTTGTTCGCTTTGGCGTTTAAGAGAAAATCCGTCCCTGCTGACGTTCAGCAAACGCGTCATTCGGCGCACGCGTCGCCCGTCAATCCTCCGCACGAAAAGCCCAGCGAACAGCTGTCCCCGGCAGAAGCGCTCCTCAACGAAGACGCAGTCAATGAAATTATTATTCCCTCGGCAAGAGAAAAACGGGAATCGGGAATCGCAATTCAAGAGGACGTTCCCGAACCGGCAGAGTCTGTGTTTCACTCCCCGCGAGAAGCCCCGATCGACGACTCGTACCGTCCGGAATTCGCATTTCTCAAAGACGTTTCCCCCATGAAGCTGGCGCAAATCCTGTCGGTGGAACGACCGCAGGCGACGGCTCTGATTTTGTCACAGATTCCGGAATCGATTGCGGCGCAAACGCTCTCCTGCTTTTCAATGGACTATCGCACTCAAACGGCGGAACGTCTTTTGCATCTGGAAACGCCTGAACCGGAAATTCTGGCGGATATTGCCGCGTCGCTCAAAGAACAGCTCAATTCGTTCACAATCGACAAAGCAAACCTGAGCAATCTGACAAACGACCCGTTAAACGGCATGGACAAGCTTTCCAAAATCATTTCCTTTTCAGACGTCCAGGTCGGTCAGGAAATTTTGGAGTCCATCAGACAGAAAGACAAGTCCGCGCTGGAACCGCTCTATCCGGTCGGCGTTACCTTTGACGATCTGGCTGACCTGGATACGGATTCAATTAAAACCATTTTTGACGCCGCCAATCCAAACGAATTCGCTCTGGCGTTGGTCGACGCGAAAAAAGACGTTGTAAAGAATCTTCTGGCGGCTCTTCCGGAGAAAGAACAGGAAATGTATCGCAATCAGATTTGGTTTTTAGGTCCAATGAAACTCTCGGACGTCGAAGAATCCCGCAAACGCATTGTTCGCCTTACCATGGACCTGGCGGTTCAGGGAAAAGTCAAACTCCCCAGCCGATTCTACTCTGACCCGCTTAAAATCAGGGCGTAAATTTAGTTAGGAATTAGGAGTGAGGAGTGAGGAGTTACGCTTCGCGCTCATCCGTGGTTAAATCTTCCCAGCAACTCCCAGAAGCTCCCAGCAGTTCCCAGAAGTTCCCAGCTTT
>JAZUMX010000797.1:0-1643 GCA_045603865.1 Thermoguttaceae bacterium | reverse complement strand
GACAATTAATTCGGATCAAAACATCAGTTTCAAAACAGCGACGCTTGGAGGATCGTTATCTTTGAATTCTTCGAGCGACATGCGAATTCTCGGAGCGCTTTCCGGAGCCGGCAATCTTGAAATTAACGGCGGAGGCGTTATGAGATTATTCTCCTCCGGCAACGGCTCCTTTACCGGAAAGGTGATTGTAAACGACGGCTCGGAATTAATCTTTACCAAACAGGACACGTTTGCCAACGCTCATAACAACTGCCCGACCAGTTTTGTCGTTGACGGCGGCAAGATTTCCAACGAAGGCGCGGTTTACAACTACCTTCAAAACGCCACGTTCAAAGACGGCGCGGAACTGTACGTCAGAGACGGCAACGCGACCTGGAAGGGATTCAAACTGTATAAAGTCAACGTCGTTCGCAACGACGACGATTCCGCAGCGGCTCCTGTTACGTTTGCCGCCGATATGTCCAAGCCAAACGCGGTGATTGCGTTCGGCGAAAAATCCAACGACGTCGCTTCTGGATGCGCTACGCTCAACGTTCAAGACATTACAAGCCCCTCAGGCGGGCAAGACAATCTTCCTGACCTCGTCATTTCCTGCATCATCGAAGACACCGTTACCAACTCCAACGGAACCAGAACAACTGGTCCGATTGAAAAGACTGGCGCCGGATGCCTGGAGCTGGCGGCGAAGAACATCTTTACCGGCAAGTTTACCATTTCGCAGGGCGCCGTCCTCCTGAGCGCGGAAGACGCGATGGCTCATTCCAAGTACGTTGTCAACAACGGAACGATTTTGGGAACCGCCAACCAGACGCTGACCAACCTGTCCGGCTCCGGCGACATCGTTTTTGACGGCGAGAGCACTTTGACTCTTACCAACTCGGCGGCGACAACGTATACCGGTACAATCTCCGGCGTGAACACTCTGAAAGCAGAAGGCGTCCGGGCGCTGAACCTGTCCAACGCTACGGTTTCCGCCGCCAACTTCGCAGCGACACGCGACACGTCCGTTAAAGTTTCGTCTGCTAAGCCGATTACTGTAACGGAACCCTTCCAGCAGGATACAGACGCTCAGTTTAACTTCTCCGGTGGGAACGCCCAGATCAGCGGCGACAACGTTGCCTCGCAGGCGACTATTACCCTCAGCGGCGGAACGATGTCCTTTAACGGGTTCAAGGCTGCGACGGCGACTTTGCCGAATTATGGCGGTTTGGCTCTCCATCTGGACGCGTCAGACGCAAGCAGCATCACTGTCGACGCAAACGGCAAAGTTACATCGTGGACGAACCTGGCGAACAGCGCCAACAGCCTGTCCTCTGCCACTACCAATAAAGCCACGGTAACTCAGGGACTGAAGAACGGCTTGAACGTTGTAACGTTCCCGTCCGACGGATCTGCGTACTACAATCTTGGGGCCAGCATTTCCGGTCAAACGTTCTTTGCTGTTATGGCAGACTACGGCAACACGGCCTATAATGGATACAGCTTCCTCTTTGGCGATACCAGCTCCTATAACTTCCATCGCGGAACGGAGACGCAGCTGTACACCTCAAGCTGGACAAACGCCAATCTCAAAAACGGCGTAACAACAATCAACGGTGAAACGATTGCCGCCTTTGACATCGCCGACATCGGCACGGACTGGA
>JAZUMX010000796.1:0-2157 GCA_045603865.1 Thermoguttaceae bacterium | reverse complement strand
GTGGCTTAGCCCGTGGTGGCTGGGATACGGCGATACGATTTGGATGATCAACGCCGGCGACGCCGCTGGCGGCCCTGACCGGTCGGGCGAGCTGACCTATCGTGACAACATCTATCACGAAATCGTCTTTACCGACAAAGTCCAGTTCCCGCTCAACGCGCTGTTCAATCACGAACCGAAAAAGAATGCCAGCGGCGAGCCGGAAGAGACGTTTCGGGAATACCTGTTCATGCACCTGACTCGCGGAACGGGATTCGTCGAAATGTACCTCCGCCCTAGCGTGCTGAACGAATCCGACTGGAACGTTTTGGCAGAGGGCTTGAAATGGGCGGACGAGATTTATCCCTGCTTTGCCCGGGCGCGTATGTTCGGGGACAAACCCGCTTCGGGCGCGCCTTACGGCTATTCCGGCTGGGACGGCAAGAAAGGATACCTGTCGATTCACAATCCCAACCGCAGCGAAGAGAAAGAAATTACCGTTACTCTCGACCGCTCGATTGGCATGATTCCTGGCGACGGCAAGACGTATGCCGCCAAAGCAGTCGTCGGCTCTCAAAACGGTCTGAACAAAGCGTACAAACAGGGCGACTCAATTACGTTCAAACTGGCGCCCCGAGAAGTTCGCGTCCTGCAGTTTGACGCGATGTAATATTCCCGGCGCCCCCGGTTCGCCTAAATATTCGTCCTTAATGCATCTTTTATTCCATAACTACTTGACAATCAGATTATTTTGGGGTATATTTAAACAAAACGTTAATAATTAATAACGGAACTTCTAAAATAGTAAACGATTATTCATTGTCGCGAAGGACGATAATCGTCAATCCAGACCCGCGCTGACAGGTTTTCATTTTAACTAAATCCTCAGCAAAAGGCTATTATTAGAAGCGTCCAAAACAATCCCTTCGGAGTAACCAAACATGACCAGCGAAGAACAAAAGAAATTCTCGGTTGAACAGTGGAAATTCATCATCTATAGCATGATCGTCTATATGTTCTTTTACGTTACACGTAAGAACATGTCGATGGCTATGCCTGAAATGATTATTGACGATGTTAACCCTGACGGTGTAATCACCGCTACTGCAATAGGAGTTATTTTATCTGTTCATAACATTCTCTACGGTATAAGCCGTTTTGTAAACGGGTTCTGGGCGGACAGACTCAACGGTCGCATTTTCATGGCAATCGGTTTGGCTCTTACGGCGCTGATGAACTTTCTGTTTGGATGTACAACGTTAACTCTCCTCTTTGGAGTATTCTGGGCGATTAACGCTTGGACGCTGGGCATGGGTTTCCCCGCCTGCGCGAAAATGCTCACGCACTGGATTCACCCCAAAGAACTGGCAACCAAAATGTCGATTTGGAACACTTCTCACAGCTTTGGCGCAGTATTAGCTTTGGGGCTTTGTTGGCTTATTCTTGGTCCGTTGGGTCTTGACTGGCATTGGTGTTTCTGGGTTCCAGCTGCGCTGGCGATAGCAGTAGCAGTCTTTTGTTTCTTCTGTGTAAAGGACTCGCCTACAGAAGCCGGCGTGCATGAACTTGAAATTGAAGCAGCTGCGACTCATAAACCCTCCTCTGAAATTACAACAAAAGACCGCATCCGTCTTGTTTTTTGCAATAAAGTAATCTGGCTTGTTGCCTTGGCAAACTTTTTTGTGTATATCGTTCGATTTGGATTTCTCGATTGGGGTCCAACGTTCTTAAAGCAGTATAAGGGCATTCCCGTTTCCACGGGTGCATTGATGATTATTGCTTTTGAATTAGCGGCAGTAGTTGGAACCATCTTTGCCGGCTGGGCTTCCGATAAATTTTTCAAAGGTCGTGGCGTTCGTATGTGCGTTATTTGCATGCTTTGCGCGGCTCTGTTTTCGTTCGGTTTCTGGATTTTACCTAATGGCGGAACAGAATTGCGGTTTGCAGTTAATGACGCTAATCAACCGCAAACATCAGAAGTTAGAGAACTATTAAAAGACTTTGATAAAAACATTACTGTTAAATATCAACAGTCAGAGAATGAGTCGCCGGAGCTGGTTTTGTATACCGTTTTTACTACTGAAGAGCTTACAGGCGTCAATGTTGATTTGAATAATATTAAAAATGAAAAGAAGCGAGCCAGAGAAGAAAAAGCGCTCGCGAAGAAAAGAGGAAAAC
>JAZUMX010000795.1:0-2048 GCA_045603865.1 Thermoguttaceae bacterium | reverse complement strand
AGTCGGGAGCTTCAATGCAAATCAAAACTCGGATTTGGCTTACAGTCTGGCTTCCGTTTCCTGGTATGAAGTCCCGCAGCAGACGCCGGAAACAATTGCGAAAGTAATCGGTTGTATTCAAAAAGCTCTCTCCGCTGCAACGCTCTCTCCGTCAGGCAATGCGCTGCCGCCGCTGCCGGAAGAGCTTGTCGAAATTCAGGCTAAAACAAAAGCCTTGCTGGATTCTATTGAAAGCGTCAACGAATTTCGTCACGAATCGTTGGCTCAGGAAAACAGAGCTGTTGAGCAGGCTCAAAAGCTGTACGATGAAAGCAAAAATCGTAAAGAAGAACTCTGGAAAGACATTCCTCAAGATCTTCAAAGCGCGATTGAAAAGGCGATTGCGGATAATCCCAATTGTACGGAAGACAACATCGATTTCAATTTGGACAGGCTGTCCAATGAACAGTATTTCAAGTTCATGAAACAGTTTCACAGCGGAAAAACCTGTGAAGTCAACCGTTTGCAATTGAATAACGCCATTAATCAGCGAGATAATAAACGCGATGGAATTATTGCTCAAATTAATCAGCAAATTCAGGATTCCCAAAAACAGGCGGAAAGCGCTCTCAAGGAGTTTCTGGACGCTGCTCTGTTGACAATTCTTCAGCAGGCTCCCGGATTCAATAACGCCAGTGCGGCTTATCCGACAGAAGACGTCGTCAATAAACTGCCCGCGCTGGACAACTACAAACTCGGCTGGAAAGCCAGAGAAATGTGTCGGCGCGCAGAGGAACTGTGGAACGTTCGCTTTACAGAAACCGCGATGATTCAAACGCCAGTTCCTAAAGCAGAACCAGAGCCTGTTGCATCCACTCCGATTAGTAACGATCCCAGTTGCGAATTCGGCCTTGGACGCCAATTTTATTATGGAATTGGCAGGAAGATCAATTATAACGAAGCGGTCAGGCATTTGACATTTGCCGCAGAAAAAGAAAACGTCAAAGCTCAAATTCTTTTGGGACAGTGTTTCTACGATGGCCGCGGCGTTCCCAAAAACATGGCTGAAGCTATAAAATGGATCAGCAAATCAATCGACGCCGTTCGCGATTTAGGTCAACAGGGAGACGCCGAAGCTCAATCTGAACTTGGCAACTGTCTGTTCATGGGTTTTGGCATACCTCAAAATTATCCAGAAGCGGCTAAATGGTTTCTTAAGGCGGCGGAACAAGGCTGCGCGATTGCACAAGCGGCTCTTGGCAATTGCTATTCTTCCGGTTTAGGGGTTCCTCGTAATGACGTCGAAGCCGTTAAATGGCTTCAAATGGCGGCAGAACAGGGATTGGCTGCAGCGCAATTTGAAATCGGCAATTGTTATTTTAACGGCAAAGGAGCGCCGCAGAATCAATCCGAAGCCGTTAAATGGTATCAATTGGCGGCGAATCAGGGACATGAAAAAGCTCAGTATTCACTTGGCAATTGCTTTTATGACGGCAAAGGCGTTCCGAAAGATCAATCTGAAGCGGTTAAATGGTTCCGTTTAGCAGCGGAACAAGGTTATACAGAAGCTCAAAATAAATACGGGTTGTGTCTGGAAAGGGGCGAAGGCGTTCCTGAAAACATCTCCGAGGCGATTAAATGGCGCCGAAAAGCCGCTGAACGGGGATTCGCAGATGCACAAAGTATTCTGGGCATTTGTTACTTTAATGGCATCGGCGTTCAAAAAGATCTTTATGAAGCGGTAAAATGGTATCAATTGGCGGCGGAACAGGGAGACGTAAACGCTCAATACGCTCTGGGCAATTGCTTTTATAATGGATCGGGCGTTCAAAAGAATCTGTCCGAAGCCGTTAATTGGCTGCAAAAGGCGGCTGATCGGGGACACGTTATTGCTCAGGTTACACTTGGCAATTGCTATTTTAACGGAATCGGCGTTCCGCAAGATCAATCAAAAGCTGTTGATTATTACCTCAAAGCGGCTCAACAAAACAATTTGATGGCACAAATGTCGCTTGGCAACTGTTATCGTTATGGACGCGGCGTTCCCAAAAACGACGTCGAAGCGGTAA
>JAZUMX010000794.1:0-3563 GCA_045603865.1 Thermoguttaceae bacterium | reverse complement strand
CGCTACGGTTCAGCTTCCTGTAACGGTTACTGGCGAAGGCTATCTGGTATTCTGGATTGACGTCAACCGCGACGGAACGTTCAGCGAATCGGAACGCATTGAAGTCAGCAACGTTGCCCAGAGACAGGGAACTGACAAGTTTGAAGATATTCCGAAGTCCAAGTGGAACGCTACGTGGGGCTACGAAGTTGGTTCGTACACCGGCGTCAACGAAGCTACTGACCTGTTGGTCAGCCTGGAAATTCCGGAAAACGCCAGAGTTGGCGAGACGGCAATGCGCGTTCGTTTCTACGATCAGTCCAACGTCTTTGCCGACATGACGCCTGCCGCTTCCGGCTACGGCGGATTCGGCGAAGTTGAAGACTATATCGTCTACATCCAGGAAGGTTCCAGCGTTATTGAAGGCTACAAGTTCAACGACGTCAACAATAACGGCATTTGGGACGTCTATCCGGAAGACGATACAACGTCAATCATCGAAGACGGTTTGAAGGGCGCGGCGATTTACATCGACGCCAACAACAACGGCGTTTGGGACGACGGTCACGAACAGGACGGCAAGTGGATTCCGGCGGAATCGATTGCTGTTACAAATCCGTTCGGTTACTACAAGTTTGAAAACCTCGTTTCCGGAACGTACATCGTTCGAGAAATCTTCAACATCGAAGACGTTTCGACGACCTTCACCTCAACCTTCATTACAGACGGTTCCGTTGATGAAGACGCTGTGATTCAGTGGTTCAAGGAAACCTACGGCGCTACGCTCCATACGATGGAAGAATCCGACCTGTATCTGCGATCCTATCCGCAGCGCGTTGCGTCCATTCCGGAAAACGACGCGTCCAACGCCAGCGTTCCGGTCAGCGAGAAGGCGTTCACGTTTGAATTCCTCAACGAGAACAACATTTCGCTGCAAGGCTGCCACGTTTACATTACCAACTACGGAACCAACTACATCGACGGCATTCCGGTAACATACGACTTCATCCTGACGAACGTTCCGGATATGGTTTCGACCGACTCGACGAAGATTTACGTCTACTTCGATCCGTCTGTTGCTAATCCGATGAACGAATTGGCGAAGAACTTTGCCAGCGCCGTCAATACGCTTTCCAACGTCAAGATGACCGCAACGTATGCTGGCAATCGTGTAACGATTAACTCTGGCGTCTTTGATCTGCGCGTCAGTGAAGGCGGCGAAAAACTGCTTCCGACCGAGGATGTCGATTGGTTCCACATTCTCACCTCGCACTCCATGCCTGGCGAGAATCTGTCCGACGGCGGTTATCAGGTTGTTGTCGTTGCGAAGGAAGGCGATTACTCCGGAGTCAACTTCGGTTCGTATCGCAAACCGGAAGTTGCCGTTCACCAGACGGACATCTACGCTGAAGGCAATGGCGGCTGGCATACGATTCAGGTTCCGGTTATGATTACCAAGTCCTTTGGTTCGGAATTTGATCTGTACTACGAAACCGCAGACGGCACGGCTAAGGGATACGGCGATCCGGCTAATCCGTACGATGGAAATAATCCTTCTGTCAGAGCGAATGCAACGTCTCTTGCTCCGGAAATTGACTTCATCCACACCAGTGGAACTCTTCACGTTCAGATTGACGCTGACGAGATTCAGGGCGGCGGATGGCAAGTTACTCCGGTTACCGTTGCCAGCTCTTCAGACAATTATGAAACCGCGATTGCAGGCGATTACATCGTCTTCCGCGCAGGCAAAGATATTCACTATATCGACACCCGAACGGCGTGGTCTGAAGAAACCGGTTACGTTACCATCAACGACATTACCCGCGATGGAGAAGCAACTGACGACGCTTATCTGACCGCTCGTGAATTGGAAGACGGTTCTGTTCTGGTCGTTTGGTCGAAGCAGGATCCGAAGACGCTGCACTGGTCGCTGTACTACTACGTCATTGGAGAAGCCACTTCGGAAAGCGAAGGAACTCCGATTCCGTTTACCTATTCCGATTACGACTACTACGCTCCGGTAATTGCCGACAGCTGCATTTACTACTTCTTTGCAGAAAAAGCAGGGTCGACAGTCGGATCGCTGTACTCGCTGGACATTGCAAGCCTCCAGAATCCGTCTGCCGGCATGAATATGATTGCTTACGGCAATATTCCGATTGAATCGCTGCACGTCAATCAGAACATTGACAAGAACGATTTCGCCGCGAAAGCCAACAGCATCGTCTTCACGCTTGACAATCAGATTTACTACAAGGAAGGCGAAGGAACGACTTCGGCGACCTGCATCAGCGCTCCTGGCGTTAAATGCTACAACCCGCAGATTGACGGCGACTACATCGTTTGGGAAGAAGACGTTGAAGGCGTCAGCACCCGACGGCTGGTCATGTACACGATCTCTACGGGCGAGCAGGTTACCATTCGTGAAACCCAGACGTTGTACGTTATTGGTAAAAATGGACTTCCCGAAAAGAAGGAATACATGACCAATAACGTCAGACCTCAGATCGACAACGGCATGATTGTTTGGGAAGGCGACGTCTACTCGCTTAACCATAGCGGTCAGGCTGTCAAGACGACTGAAATCCTGCTGTACGACATCGCTTCCAAGGGAACGATTCAGCTTTCAGACGGCACGGGACGCAACGCGACCCCGTCCATCAACGGCTCGCTGATCTCCTGGGCGCATGAAGTTACCAAGACTAACGGTCAGCTGGACAAGGAAATCGTAGCGTACGATTTGGATTCGATGGAATCCTCGCTGATTACACGTCAGGGCAACGACTGGGATCCGCTGGTTTGCAACGAAGACATGATCATCTGGCGCGGCGAATCCAAGACGTCCGGCAGCTATGAACTGTATCTCGCCTCCGTCGTTGAACCGTACTATGTGGCTTACGTAGACGTTTGGGTATACGGCGACACAATTGTCGAACCCGACGAATACTTCTACATGAACGTTACAACGTCAGAAGGAAACGTCATTGTTCACAACGATCAGACTCAGGTTTGGCTGCTCAACGACGACAGTAATTCTACTGACAGCGTTTCGATGGATTACGGCGACGCCCCGTCAACCTACAAAGTTACTTTGGAGAAGAACGGCGCTCGTCACGATGCTTCCGATTACAAACTGGGCGCTTCGATTACCTACGAAAAGACCGCCAACTCCAACTCCGACGCCACTGGCGACAAGGGCGACGACGGCGTTGCGGAACTGAAAGACCCGACCAAGATCAAGACGTTCGTCTCTGGCATGGTTTACACCTTGACAGTTAGCGCGACGATTCCGGAAACGGACGCTGACGGCTCCGCTTATCTGGACGCCTGGATCGACTTCAACGGCGACGGTCTGTGGACTGACGATGAACGCATCGCGGATTCGACGGTTGTTGTCAACGGCGAAAACGAAATCACCTTCATGGTTCCGTACACGTCATACGCAGGCAACTCCTATGCTCGGTTCCGTCTGTCAGACGAAGGCGGTTTGGATTCGGTCGGATACGCTGCTACCGGCGAAGTTGAAGACTACAAGGTTGCAGTTGCCAAGACCAATCCGACCAACGCCAAGACGCTGACGATTA
>JAZUMX010000793.1:0-2295 GCA_045603865.1 Thermoguttaceae bacterium | reverse complement strand
CCAATGGAGAGCTTCTTCATCCAGCGGCAACACAAACGGCGCTGCTACGCTCAATTTGGGGGCAAGCGAAGTCCTGCCCAACACAACGGAAGTCGTACTCGGCAAGAACGCCGAAGGCAACGGTACAACCGGAGCGATAACGTTCGATTTAAAGGGATTCAATGAAACCGTAGCTGGCATTTCCGGTCAATCCGCAAGCGCTACTATCACCTCGTCCACTCCAGCAACGCTAACTTTGATTGGCAACGGCGATTACTCGTATTCCGGCAAAGTTACCGGTTCCGCGACAGTAGAAAAACAGGGAACGGGAACGCTGACTATTTCTGGCGCCAACACCGGTTCGTTAGTCGTCAGCGAAGGAACTCTGGTTCTAACCGGCGACAACTCCGGAGCGCAAAGCATTACCGTCAAAGGCAGCGGCGTTTTGGCGCCAAAGTCCGAGGCTTCTATGGCGACTACCGTCAACTTGCAAACCACCTCTTTTGCTTATGCAGACAATAAATTCACGAAAAACACGAAATTTGTCATTTCAGAAAGCGGTACGGTTATTTCTGTTCCTATGACGGACTTGCAATCTGGAACGTATTTCAGACAGCGATTTACCGGTATAGATAAGGATTTCCAGTCCTATTTCACCAATCCGGAACCCATGACCAATATGGATAAAATCGCCAATACTGCATATCTTCCAGCCGATACCACCACCTATTTCACCGAGGACATTTGGGGCAGTACTACAGGCGATCAAAACAACACAAACCTGTTGATGACAAAAGTCGTCAATACGACAGATGCGCCCATTACTCTGGATTTCGCGTATCAGTTCCGCAACAGCGCTTATCTGGCGATTACCGATTCCAAAGGGAACAGAACCGTTGTTATGAACTGGGTAGACTCCGCTGCTCATACAGTTGACGGGGCGTCTTATGAATTTGCAACCAGTTCCGGTTCATATACTTTTGAACCGGGTGAAACCTATACGATTGAAGAGCGTTTGTTCCGTTTTAATAGAACCATCGGAGCCAACGGCGGCGGGGTCAACGGATTTGCTGGAACGCTCGTCGGCATGGGCGCTAAAGTCCAAGGGACGGACGGCGAGTATCTGCCGCTCAATTACATCGGCGACAACTGGATCTTCTCCGACGGCAGCTTTGTAACCAGCTCCGACGCCAGCTTCGTAGCGTCAAACGTTGCTATCAACTCTGGCGCATCGTTAACGTTCAATACGCAAAACAACAACTTTGACGTTTATTCAACATTCAACGGAGAAGGAACGTTAATCGTCGATCCGAACGAGGGCGTAACGCATACGTACTCCGGTAATATCGGCGGTTCGCTCTCTCTGGTTAAAACCGGTGACGGCGTTTTGGTTCTCGACCACGCCAACGACATGTCAGGAACCGTTAACGTTCAAGCGGGAGAAGTCGTTTACGCTCAAGCTGGGGCTATGAACTTTGTTTCCGGTTTGACAATTGCTCAAGACGCTCAAATGACCGTCAATCTGCCCGCTTCCGACGGAGCCGCTGGAGTTAACGGATTCGTTCAAAACAACGGGACTATTACCGTTACTAACGGACGTTTGAGAACGTACGGTATTACCGGCAGCGGAACCATCGTTATGGATGGGGGTACGCTGATGAATCTCGGCAGAACCGTCAACGGCAACCATGCTGAAACAATTGTTGAAAACGCTATTGTTATCGAAGAAGGCAAGACAGGAACGTTTAACGTTGGCTGGGCGAAAAACACTTATCCAGATTCTAAACTTCAGCTTGATGGATCGCTTTCCGGCGCAGGAGATTTTGTCCTTGAAACCAATCATGACGCGCCCACGGCGTTGTCTCAAATTGCCCCGTTAGTTCCTAATTTCTCGTCTTCTGACTTTACCGGAAACGTTATTACCAACAGCGGCTACAATATGCTCGTCATGGGGAAGGAAAACGCTTTCGGAGAATCCGTCGGGACGCTGCAAGATAATGGCTGGGTTGATATGAATGGTTATAATCAAACCTTTGCCGGTTTGACGGGAACGGGAAATCTGATTAACAGAGGTTCCACCGATGCAACGTTTACGCTCAACGTTCCAGAGGGAGAAACCTCTAAATTCGAAGGCGTCGTTTACGGCATTGCCGACCAGTCGGACGGCAAGTCTTATCAAAACATCTCCTTTGTCAAATCGGGAGCGGGAACGGCGCAGTTTGACGCTGGCGCTAACGAACTGTCCGTGAAGGAATTCCTTGTCGCCGGCGGTCGTCTGGACGTTAAAGAATATCTCAGCGAAGTCGGATCGTAGCC
>JAZUMX010000792.1:0-4058 GCA_045603865.1 Thermoguttaceae bacterium | reverse complement strand
TCCAACTAAAGTCCTGGCTTTGGCGGATTCGAGAGGGAAACGCAACGCAGAGAGTTTCGTCAACGCCATTTCTGCAGTCGGCGGGACGGATCACATGGAAGCGCTCAAACGGGCGCTGGCATGCCGGCCGGACGTGATTTTCTTCCTGACCGATGCGGACGAGCCGGTTATGTCGGCGGGGAACCTGGCGGAAATCAAACGACGCGCCAAGGACGCCGGCGGGGTTCAGATAAACTCGATTGAGTTCGGCGTCGGAGCAAAATCCTCTCCCAACGGCAACTTTATCGAAAAGCTCGCTCAGCAGAACGGCGGACAGTACATCTACATAGACGTGTCGCAAAATTGACAACCGCGATTCAGCGGGACGGAGTTGTTCTGAGAAAGAGTTTGTGCTGGCGCAGACGCCCCAACATCGTCCCCTCTCTCTGTAAAAATTACCTATTTTAACAAGATTTTCTCAAGAAAAATCTGATTTAGCGCTATTAAATCTCAAAAAATCGATTATAATATATAATATATTATGATATAATGCGAAAGTTCTATTTTGCCCGAATTGTATCGGCGTTATAACGTTCGCTGAGGAAATCATTATTCCCCTATTATGGAGAAAAAAATATGGTCAATCATTCCAGTCTGAATATTGCGTCCACTCGCGTTTTAACTCGCGGTTGGGTTGTTGCCCTGTTTGTCGCTGTGATATTAACAGTTCTTTCCAGTCCTGTTAAAGCGGATATGCTTCTTTTCTGGAATTTCGACGGGTATTCAACCGAAGACGGTACAAATTACGTTACAGACTCCGTTCAATCAGAACGGCTCAATCTGGTAAGCTCGTCAATTTCTAACGGCAAACTGACTGCCACCAGCGGTTACGCTCAGGGTACAGTAGAAGGTACAAACGGCGTGAACGTTACGCTTCCTACTGGCACGTCAAACTATACGCTCTCAGCGTTTCTGTCAACGACCACCAGCGGCGCGGTTGGCATTATTGCGTGGGGAACGAACGTCGATTATTCATGCAATTCATTCAGAACAGATAAGGCTGGTCTTAAAAGTTACTGGTGGAATGCGGACCTGTCAGTAACAGGTTATCAGGAAGTTATCAGCGGATTTGAAAATCATGTGGTAACGACAGGCGTTGGAACGACTCATAACTTATATCTCAACGGGCAGCTCATTGGAACCAACTCCACTCATGCGCGAGACGAACTCAATCAAAATTTTACAGTAGGCAACACGGTCAATTCGGAAAAACTCAACGGAACAATTGATAATGCGTCTGTTTATAATGACGCAATGGCTCATACGGATATTATCAACATTTCCTCTTCTCGATACAATGGACTGACCAATTTATGGAAGTCAGGAAAGGATATTGACATTGTCAGCGGAGCTTCCAGACCGGATACCGTCTCAGGAACAACGGTGATTACCGGAACCAACGGAGACGTTATGGTCTTCAATCGCACGTTGGAAGCGGGCGAACAAGCCTATTATCAAGGACAGCTTGCTTCTGGTCACGACTACGTTGTGGACAACATGGCGGGAAGCGAGTCTGGAAAAACAACGTGGGTTCAGGGAACGTCCGCCAATCTCAGCGACGCAACGCAAACCCCGTTGGGAATTTACGTTGGCGGTACGACCTCCAAGCCAACGCTCACCGCGACAGCCCAGCAGCTCAATGATGTCAACCGGACGCTGCTTCTTGGCAACGGTACGCTTGCCATTTCCAGCAGCGCTCCATTTTCTCTCGATAATAATAAAGTTGATTTCGACGGCGGAAACGTATCTATTGCCGCTTCGAGTAACGTTACATTCAATTCTGACAATCTGGTTACTGTAAGAAATATATCCTCGGCGGCGGGGAGCGTTTTGCAGTTCAATGCGACCGACGAAATTCGCGTACTGGGCGCGCTTTCCGGTACGGGAACGGTCGTCTTTTCCGGCGACTCTACCACAACGCTTCTCAGTCAATCCTCGTCGTTTACCGGTACGATGGTGGTTCAGAATGGAAACGAACTGGTTTTCAGAACGCAGGACGAGTTTAATAACGCGCATAACAACAGCAACGTCAAAGTTGTTGTTGACGGAGGAAGAATTACCAATTCAGGACAAATTTACGAATATTTAACCACTGTAACATTGAAGAACGGCGCTCAGATTTACGCTTCTGACGGCAATACGATTTGGGAAGCGTTCAAGATTCGCGATCTCAATGTCCTTCGCAGCGACGCCGGCGCGGCTGCAACGACAACGATCTCCGCTGTAGCCAACAACGACCATGCGGCTTTTTCATTTGCCCCTCAATCCAATCAGGTTGGAAAAGTCGTATCTACGATCTATGTTGAAGACATTACCAGCGCCAGCGCTGATTCTCACGACACGGTTTCAGACCTTGTTATTTCTGCAAAAATTGTAAACCCCACCACCGATAAAAGCGGTCCTAAAAAAGTAGCTGGTCATATTGTCAAAACCGGCGCAGGTACGTTGGAACTGAACAATCTCAATAGTTCATTTTCAGGGAATTTAACAGTTGACGAAGGAACGCTCAGAATTTCTGCAGGCTCAAGCGCTGACAACAGAACGGCGTCCGCTTTGGGCGCGAGCAATGTCGCCAGAACGATTACCATCAACAGCGGCGCTGTTCTTGAACTTGCCGCTCAAGATATTATTTGCGACGCTCACGCCGATTCAAAAATTTCTTTTGTTATCGACGGCGGGCAGATGAAGAACACCGGCGCTTTTTATAACTTCATTCATAATGTAACATTAAAAAATGGAGCCAATTTACACGCTACAAATGGCGTCAATAAGTGGGAAGCGTACAAAATTCAGACTCTTAACGTAGTTCGCAACAGCGACGGTTCAGCGGCGACGGCTCCAACGCTTACTGCGGATTCAGGTACTCACACTGTTTTTACGTTTGGAACGATATCGAGTAAAATCACGACAACCCCGGCAACCATTTATGTTGAAGATATTACCAGTGCAAACGGGGCTTCCGATAACGTTACAGACCTTCTGATTTCTGGTAAAATTGTTAATCCAGCCGGCAGCAACGGCAGTAAAACAACCAGCGAAATTGACAAAACTGGCGCGGGAACGCTGGAGTTGACTGCTACTAACTCTTATTCCGGCAAGACGAAAATTGTTGCAGGAAAGATTAAACTGACCGGAGCCGGTACGCTGGGAACAGGCGCTGTCGAGAACAATGCGCTTTTGGAATTGGCTTATAATTCCGATATGACGTGCAGCAATGCGATTTCCGGAACCGGCGATTTAATCAAAACTGGAACTGGAACGCTGACGCTGTCCAGCTCGAACAGCAGTTTTACCGGAGATATTTATCTTAACGAGGGGAAAATTACAGTATCTGTACAGCGCAATGGTTCAAACTCGGTTTTTGGCGCGGTTCAGGCGGGCAGAAATATTTACGTCAACAGCGGTACGGAGTTAATTTTTGACAACCAGGATATTTTCAACGACGCTCATCATGACGAACCGGTTGTTATCGTTGTAAACGGTGGAAAGATTTCCAACGGAGCGTTTTACAACTACCTTCAGCATGTTACATTAAAAGATGGCGGCAATTTACACGCTGCCAACGGCAACACAGCATGGGAAGCGTACAAGCTTCAGTATGTCGACGTACTTCGCAATGACGACAACTCGGCGGCGCATGCAACAACGATTACCTCTTCAGGCAGCGAACACGCGGTTATTACGTTTGGCTCTATAACAAGTACGATTTCTGACACATCGTCTACTATTAATGTTCAAGATATCACCAGCGCCAGCGCTGATTCTGTAGATAATCTTTCTGACCTTGTTATTTCCGCCAAGATTGTTGACCCAACCATTAGCCGTTCAGGTACAGTTGGAAACAAAACTGCTTCCAAGATTATCAAATCCGGCGCGGGAACTCTGGAATTGTCTGCCGTCAATACGTATACCGGCAAGACGACCGTTTCCGAAGGAACGCTGTATTTGTCAACGGAAAACGCGATTGCCTCGTCGATGTCTATAGTCAACAATGCCGCTATTACAGCAAACTCCAATCA
>JAZUMX010000791.1:0-2225 GCA_045603865.1 Thermoguttaceae bacterium | reverse complement strand
GCGCTGCTGGTTCTCGGCTCTGCCGGTCTGCTGATGATTCGCCGCCGCAAAGCAAGCAAATAAACCCCTTTTCGCAATCCTGAAACGCGTCAAAATTGAATTTTCTAAAAAAATCGCCGTCCCATCGTGGACGGCGCTTTACTTTTGTCTGGAAATTTGTTATAATATAATAAACAATAAATCGCAACCAATCATACTTTTTATTCAGGACGCATAAATATGAGACGTTTTCCTCTCGCTTTAATTTTGGTTCTTACGTTCGCGTTAAACGCTTACGGTCAGAAATTTCATTTCGGCTACGACGAAGACGATTTTGGAATTCCAGACGCGCCGGCGAGAACGAATCCGTTTGAAAACGCGTCCTCGGAGTTGTCAAAGCCTAACAGACCGTCGGGTAAAGATCCGTTCCGCAACCCCAACTTCGTTAAAACGCCCAGTCAGCTGGCTGCGGAATTT
This sequence comes from Thermoguttaceae bacterium, assembly GCA_045603865.1. Lineage (GTDB taxonomy): Bacteria > Planctomycetota > Planctomycetia > Pirellulales > Thermoguttaceae > RUG11551. The sequence goes on along the minus strand of JAZUMX010000791.1, from coordinate 1,769 downwards.
GCCGCGATTAAAAAGGCGAAGATTCAGTTTACCGGGGCTATGCCCAACGCGCCGCAGCCTGTTCTTACCTCCGCGTTTGCGGTAGTTCCCATGAAACGCGGTCAGGAAGAACTCCGTTCTTTGATGATGTTTCGCGCTGTGGTGGGATTGCCGTACGCCGACATGACTCTTGATAAAACGCAAACCGCTCACGCCGCCGCAGGCGCGGGAATGTTGTCGATTCTCGGGCATTTGGATCACACGCCGCAAAAGCCGTCTGGCATGAACGACGAGCTGTACCAGTGGGCGTACAAGGGGACGTCCTCCGGGAACCTCCACATGGCGGGCGGCGACAGCGGAAGTCAAGGCAGCGTCCGAGCGTATATGAACGACTCCGACCCCAAAAACATTCAGTGCTTAGGGCACCGCCGATGGTGCATCAACCCGTATATGAAAACAACCGGGTTCGGCGAAAAGGGTCGATGGAGCGTGATGTACTCCTTTGACTCGTCGCGTCCGAAAAACGAATTCGATTACAATTACTTCTCTTTCCCCGCCTGCGGTCTGACGCCGGTGAATATGTTTGAGGCGAAATGGGCGTGGAGTCTGATTCTCAACCCCGCCAAATACCGCTATCTGGGCGACGACCAGTTCAAAATCAGCGTTACTCCCGCCATGTTCAACGCCAAAACCGCGGCGTTAAAACGGCTGGACGTCAAATCGTTAGAGCTGGACAGCGTCAAAGTCGACCAAGCCGGCTACGGCGTTCCGCTGTGCGTTATTTTCAGACCGTCTCCGATTCAGGTTTCGCCCGGCATGGCGTACTGCGTTGACGTCGACGGCTTCGCCACCCCGCAAGGTCCGACGCACATTCAGTACTTTGTCGTCTTCTGCAAGGGACTGTAAGATTAATTCGGAATTAGGAATTCGGAATTAGGAATTACGCAAGCGCTATTCAAAGATAATTCCGCATTCCGCATTCCGAATTCCTAATTATTTCCCGCCCATCTTCGCGCTAAAATGCTGACGATTATCAGCTGCAAGGCGTGATAGAGCATCGTCGGCAGGAGCAGGATTCCCGCCATGGCGGGGTCGGTCAGAATAATCTGCGACATGACCGCGCCGTGAACGAGCGATTTCTTTGATCCGCAAAACAGAGCGGTAATTGTATCTTCCCGATTAAATCGCAGCGCTCGGCAGATAACGCCCATGATCATATAGACGACAAAGAACAGCGCTATCATTCCCGCCGACAGCGCAAAAAGCGTCGGCGTCGACATGGTCGCGAACTGTCCTTCTTTGAACGAGCCGCAAAAAGACGTGTAAACAATCAGGATAATAACGCTCTGATCAAACTTGCTCAAAAGCTTTTTATGCGTTCGGGCGAAGTTCCCCCAGAATCGGTTCAGGCTCACCCCCGCAACAATGGGAACAATCACCTGAATTATCAAAGAAATAAATATGGAGTGCAGTTCCCGCCCTGCCCCGGACTGAGCGTTGACGAAAATCGACATCCACAGCGGCGTTATAAATACGCCCAACAGGCTGGAAATGCTCGCATTGAATATCGCGCCAGGCAGGTTTCCTTTGGCGATATTGACCATCACCACGGAAGACGACACGGTCGACGGCAGCGCCGAAAGGAAAAATATCCCAAGCCAAAGCGTCGAAATCGACCCGTCCGGCTGACGTCCAAAGTAGTACGTCATCGGCAGAACAACCAGCGGGAATATAATAAACACGCCGCTTTGCGTTACCAGATGGAGCTTGAAGTTACTCAAGCCGGAAGA
>JAZUMX010000790.1:0-3691 GCA_045603865.1 Thermoguttaceae bacterium | reverse complement strand
AATAATCCCTGAAATCTATTCTCGGATAGTCAAAAAATTAACGTCCTCCTTGTTCGCAAGCGAGGACGTTTTTATATCAAAAGAACTCGGACTTTTACTCGCCCAAGTCGATTTTCAACGCCAGAGCGCGATTCTCGTTATACCATTGAATCGTCTTTTCGACGCCCTTTTCAATTGAGGTTTTGGGCGACCATTTGAGAATCTTTCGGGCGTGGTCGATATTGGCAGACGTCCGTTTGACGTCGGCGCGATGAGCGGGACGATAGTCAATGACAACCTCTTTGCCAAGCAGTCGACCAATAAGAGCAATTAAATCGTTCAAGACGACAACGTTGTCGCCGCCGAGATTGAAAATGTCGTATCCGACTTTCTTTTCCGCCAGCTGCGTTCCACGGGCGATGTCGTCAACGTAGGTAAAGTCGCGTTCCTGGGTCCCGTCGCCGAAAAGGATTATCGGTTCGCCCTGATCGATGTGACGAATAAACCGGAATATGCTCATGTCAGGACGCCCGGCGGGACCGTAGACGGTAAAATATCGCAGAATGGAGACGTCGATTCCATGAAGGTGATGATACGAATACGCCATCGCTTCCGCCGCTTTTTTGGACGCAGCGTAAGGCGACAGCGGTCTGTCGGTGCAGTCCGTTTCAGAGAACTTGCCAGTCGGGCAGTCCCCGTACAGACTGGACGTTGACGCCATGATGTATTTTGGAACCGCAAATTCGCGGCAGGCGTCAAGAAGATTGAGCGAGCCAAGCGCGTTGGAATGATAATAAATCCACGGGTTGACGACGCTGGTTCTTACGCCGGCGCGGGCGGCAAGATTGTATATCGCCTTCAGATTAGACTTACAGGATTTGACCTGTTTGAAAACAAAGTCTTTATCCGCGATGTCGCCTTTTTTGAACCGGAAGTTGGGAAACGCCTTGAGGATTTTGAGCCGATAATTCTTCAGCCGACAGTCGTAGGCGTCGTTGAGAACGTCAATTCCCAAGACGTCGTTTCCCTGTTCAAGCAGATTTTGAGTCAGTTTCGAGGCGATAAATCCAGCGCAGCCGGTTACGATGTACATGAGCGTTTTCTATTCCCTAATGTCTGTTCCCTGCTTTCTAATTCAACGGCGCTATATTCATTAAAACGGACGGGGCTGAGTCTGCAATGGATTCCGGATCGACGGGCGTTACGCTTGACGACGCTTTCTCGACGGGTCGAACCAGAGACGTCTGGACAACAGGAATAGCGTTGTATTCAGCTGGCATTTGACGCGCCGACGCGGCGGGAGTCGTTTTCGCAACAACAGGATTCCCCGACGCCAGACTGGCAACTTCATGATAGCCCAGAGTGCAAAAATCAGATTCTGTCATAACGGATCGGGAATTCTTGACAATGACGACTTTGCCGTTATCGTAATTGTTTTTCAGTTCATGGGGAACGTTTTGATTTTTTGACAATCCTGGCAAAGCTTGCGCGTCAAGCGGAGAAGGAGTTTCTGACGGCGTCGTCGGATACGCCTGATTTGTATCCGGCTGCGAAGACGGCGAAGGATTAGAGAATTCGGATTTGAATCGATTCATATCCAGACTTCCCGGCAGGAACGCTCCTTGCGTGGGCGTATACGCCTGAGCTTCGCTTTCAGATATTTCCGTTTGGTACTGAACCGGCGCAATGACGTTGTTGGTTTTAGTCGAGTCAGACGCAATTGCCGGAGAAACCGGCGCTGGAACGGGTTCCGCATTCGGCATTGGCGGCAGTTCCGGAACAGGCGGCAGCGCCATTGGATCTGACGGTCCATTTGACGCAATCGTTTGCGTGGGCGGCGCTATCGGCTGAATGTCCATTGGCGAGACGTTTTCATCTTTATAGGCAACTGGCGCGGCGTTTTTAGAGGCGTCTGCGTTTGCTTGAGCCGTCATTTGCTCAACTGCCGCATAATTCTGCGCCGGGTTGACTGGCGGCTGATTGAGCTGATCCAGAGATTCTGTATATTTGGGACCGTTCGAGTTGGAGTATCCGCTGTCTGCCAAACGACGTTCTCCCAAAGCAATGGTCGCTTCGGGTTTGGCTTTATTTGCCGGAGGGATGATGTCGCCGTCCGTTTGAACAGCCTGGTGATTTTCTTTATACGTTGCCAACTGTTCGGTTTTTTCCATGTCCTTTCGACCAAAGGGCCATTTCGGACCGCTGCTTGTTGTACGACAACCAGCGAGCGTAACGACGACCAACAACGCCGCAAGCGCCCAGCGGAGCTGAAATTTATTCATAATGCTTAATTCCATGACTTGAGTCCATCCATGTCAAAGTCCACGTTTATAACGTCGTGGGTTAAAGGAATTGTATCTTTCAAGAGTTCTTGAGCGCCGTCCATGGCGCAGCAAACCCTGAAAATGCAAATATATTTCGTCTATGAACGCGAAACAGAAAAACTGTTCCGGCAATTATCGGAACTATAGAGATTTTTTTTCTTTGAGTCAAGAGGGATTTTTAAAACTTTTCCAGATAAAAAATGACGTTCTGTTTCAATAATATTTCATCGTGAGGGGTTGTATTTAATTACACGTTCTTTTATAATAGCGATTAAATACAAACAACGCATGTTGCGTTCTACAATTCTACGAGAAAAATACAGTATTTTTTAAGAGCAATCAGCTCGAAAAAGGAAAGGAGTAATTATGAAACGTTTTTTGATTTGTATTGCAGCGCTTCTGCTTTTTACAGTTTCCGCAGAAGCGGGACAGAAAAAAGCTCTGCTGATTATGTTGGACGGACAGCGCGCAGACGCTATGTACACAGCGCCAACGCCCAATTTTGATTCTCTCCGCAACGGAACCTGGGCGGAAGGATACAAGGGCGCGTATACGTTCCAGTCGCATACCAACCTGGAATCAGCTCCGTCGAGCGCAACAAACCACGTTGCCATCGCCACTGGCGTTACCGCCAAAAAGAATGAAGTTTACAAAAACGGTCAGACGTTCAAGGGAAAGTATGACGAATACCCGACGTGGATGCAACGACTGCGGAAAGCCGACCCGAACATCGTTTCCGTTTGGCTGTACAACTGGAGCGAAGACGGACACATTCCTGCGGACGCCACGTATCAAAACACCCGAGGCGGCGGCGTTGACGGCGACGTCAAAATTATCGACGAGACCATTCAAATTCTCAACGGAACGCTCCCGGACACGCAAGGCGTCAAAGATACAAAATGGACAAACGGCGCTGACGTCGACGCGATTATGCTCTATCTGGATTCTCTGGATATGTTCGGACATCGTCACGGGTTCTCAGTCAACGTGGACGAATACTATGACGCAGTCAAATTCTACGACGAAAAAATCGGGAAAATTCTCGACGCCATCAAGAGCCGCCCCAACTTCGCAAACGAAGACTGGATGGTTGTCATTACTGCTGACCACGGCGGGATTTATCGCACCCACGGCGTTGTCGGCTGCAAGAACTGCTATACGATTCCGCTGATTGTCAGCGCCAAAGACATCGAAGCCGGCAAGATGGCGGGACAGCCGCAAAACTGCTGCTCGGCGGCGTATTTGATGAAACACATGACCGGCTCCGTTCCAGAAGTATTTGACGGGTACATTCCTCAACCCGCTCCCGGAACGCCAGCCAATCTCGACAAACCGATTACCAATGTCGCGGTACTCAAAGCTGGCTGTCCTGCCAACCATTTCAGCTT
>JAZUMX010000789.1:0-11287 GCA_045603865.1 Thermoguttaceae bacterium | reverse complement strand
TTGATTTACCGGAAGCGGATAAACCTTCAAGCCGTCCGGGTATTCTTCGACTTTCGCGCCGAATTTTCTCAGTTCCGTACAGACGGCGGCAATGCGGTCGGTTTCTTTTACGCGCATATTGGCGACGTTGGTAATCGTCGTGGGGGAATCGGCAAACAGAGCGGTAACCGCCAATGTTTGGGCGGTGTCGCTGATGTGGTGCATGTCGACTGTAACGCCGTGAAGCTGTCCGTTTTGAACGAACGTTGCGTTGTCCTCTTCCCAGACTTTGCAGCCCATCTTCTCCAGACAGTCAACAAAACGGATATCGCCCTGTAACGCGGAATGGGTCAAGCCGTTGACGCGAATCCGTCCGCCGACAATTGCCGCCGCGGCAAAGAAATAGCTCGCCGCCGACGCGTCCGGCTCAATCGCGTACGTTGTCGACCGATATTTCTGCCCGGCGGGAATGACAAACCGGCTTTCTGACGGCTGATCGACTGTAACGCCAAACGCTTTCATTACCGCGGCTGTCATATCGACGTAAGGGCGGGAAACTAGGTCGCCGACGACTTCAATTTCCGCATCGTTTTCCAGTCCAGCGCCCGCCATGAGCAGAGCGGACAGATATTGGCTGGAAATGTTACCCGCTACCGTCGTTTTTCCGCCGTGCTTGGAACCGTGAACCCGAATCGGGGGAAACGTCTCGTTTTGAAGGTATTCGATTTGAACGCCCCACTGACGCAAGGCGTCGACAAGGTCGCCAATCGGGCGCTGGCGCATTCGTTCTACGCCGTCCAAAACGAACGAGCCGTCAGAATGAATTCCCGCCGCAGTCAGAAAACGGATGCTCGTCCCGCTGTTGCCTAAAAACAGGTCAGCAGACGCCGCTGGAAAGAACCCTCCGCAGCCGTGAACCGTGGCAGTACACACCTCTAAATCGTGTTCGATTTCAACGCCCATGAGTTTGAGCGCTTCCCGCATGTATTGGGTGTCGTCGCTTGCCAGGACGCCGGTGAGCGTTGACGTTCCCTGAGCCAATGCGGCTGTTACAAACGCTCTGTTGGTAATACTTTTTGACCCCGGCGGGGTTACGGCGCTGTCAAGACGATGAGTAATCGGCGTTATAAGCATAGCGTAAATTTGGTTAAGGTTGTTATTTGAGGACGAAAGCGTTATTTCTTTCGCCACAGCTGATCTATGGGGAAATCAATTTCCGACCGGATTTGTTCTAAAAAACGTTTGGCGTCAACCGGATACCCGGCGGTCGGTTCCAGACCGGGAACTTTCTTTTGCCAGTATTCGTTGAGCTGGTTCATAAACAGTTCCCGCAAGTACTTGCAGGCAATCGACGCCAGCGCCGCCGGCGGAGAGCAGTCGCTTTTCGCCTGAAAATGTATTGTCCGAACGTATCCCTGCCACGTAAAGCGGTATGAACTGATACTCTCGGACTGCTCCAGTATTTCGACGAAATCCGGCTGGGAGTCGGCGCTATCTTTTGTCTCAAATTCCAGAGTCAGACTTAACTGCTCGTCCCCTTTAGGTAAATCGTCAAAGAGCAAAAGCTGACCGGATTCGTCTTTCTCGCTTTTGTTTTTAACGACCTGTTGTTCGGACGATTCGTTAAAACACTCGTTGAGCAAATCCGCATAGAAATTCCGTCCGCCGTGTTTGTCACACCAGACGACGGTTTCTCCCGGACAGCTTTTCATAGCAGACTTCAGCAGATTGAGCGTCGTTTTGGAAAGCAGCGTCGATTTATTGCCCAGCGCATCGCATTGAGCGTTAAACCGGGCAGGAAAGACGACGTCTGAACGCAAATCCGTCAGATGAATTCCCGATTCCTCTTGAATCCGTTTAAACGCGGCTGACGTTTCGTCCAGACAAGCTTTGTCAGCGTCAATCGGAAGCGGAAGCGATTCCGGTTTTTCCCATGGCGGAAGCGGATGCGTTTGTTCGTTACAGACTGTCAGAGCGTCAAACAAGTCTGAAAAACAGGCGTTATCTTCCAGCCTTCCTAAACTGCGAAGCGCAGACAGCAATGCGTATTCGAGATGTTTGAGTCCCGCGGCTTTTCGACCCTGATAGAGTTTTTTGGAATCGTCCAGCAAAAAAGCGCCGGGTGCAGACTTGAGTTCTTTTTTATTGTTCGCCTGACAGACAACCGGGCGCAGACGTTTGTACATTTCCGTTCCGTCGAGATCGCGTTCGGCAGTCCAAACGGAAACGGAAATAACCAGCGGTCCCAAATTGGGACCGTACCCGGCTTCGTCTGTACCCAGTATAAACATGGTTACAAATCAGATTTTATAAATCAAAATTGCGTTCTGAAACGCCAGCGACCAAATCGACAAAATCGCGATTGGAGTTCATTCGACCCAGTTTCATGGTCAGCTGTTCCATGGCGTCGATCGGATTGGCGCCGGAAAGGGTTCTGCGAAGCATGGTTGCCGCGTGCAGGTAGTCCGGCGGAAGAAGCATTTCTTCCCGGCGGGTTCCGCTTTGCGTGATGTCGATAGCCGGCCAAATGCGGCGATCCGCCAAGCGGCGATCGAGAACCAGTTCCATGTTTCCAGTGCCTTTGAATTCCTGGAAAATCAGTTCGTCCATGCGGCTGTCCGTATCGATAAGAGCCGTTCCGACAATCGTCAAAGAACCGCCTTCTTCAAAGCTTCGGGCTGTCGCAAAAAGCTTTTTCGGAATGTCCATCGCCTTGACGTCAACGCCGCCGGACATCGTTTTACCGGTGTTTCCGACCCACTTGTTAAACGCTCTGGCGAGACGAGTAATCGAATCCAGAAGAATGAAAACGTCCTTGCCCATTTCCGCCAGGCGCTTGGCGCGTTCAATAAGAAGCTGTGACAGACGAACGTGACTTTCAATGTCGCGATCCAAAGAGCTGGCAACGACTTCCCCATTTTTAACCGCGCGTTTCATGTCGGTAACTTCATCGGGGCGTTCGTCAATAAGAAGGACAAAGAGCTGAACTTCGGGATAGTTGGTAGCAATAGCCTGCGAGATCTGCTGGAGAAGAATGGTTTTACCCGTTCGAGGAGGAGCGACAATCAGAGCGCGCTGACCTTTTCCCAACGGGGTGAGCAGGTCCATGACTCGCGTGCTGATGGGGTCCTTGCCTGTTTCCAGCTGATACCATTCGTGCGGCGTAACCGGCGTGAGGTCTTCAAAGCGTTTGATGTTGATGTAATCGTCCGGATTGCCGCCTTCTACGGTGAGAAGCTCTTTGACTCTGGGTCCCTGATCTCGGCGCCCAGGCTGAATCAAGGCGGAAAGAGCGATTCCTTCTCGCAGACCGTATTTTTCTATCATGGAACCGGGAACGAAGGGGTCAATCAAGCGGCGCGTGTAGGTAACTTCGCGATTGCGGATGAAGCCGTATCCATTGGGGTGCATTTCCAGAATGCCGCTGACTTCAATCGGCTCGTAATCATCGTGATTTTCAAAGGGATCCTGAGCTGCAATAGGCTGATTGCTGCTCTGATTGCGAGGCGTGTAGTTTCTTTTTTGATTTTGACGATTGTTGTTGTAGTTGTTGTAAGAATTTCTGCCTCGATTGACATACCCATTAGAGTAATGGCGTTGTTGATCTCCGCCGCCCATTTGTCCGTAGGGCCTTCTTTCCTTCATGTTCATAGTTGTGTTGGGGATGTTGCGCCGTCTGAAGAATCACGGCTATTGAAGTAATGGAACGTTTGTAGGATTTCAGTAATTAACGGCTAAGAATATTCTATGCAGGCTGTAAATAAATCCCTGAAGGATAACCATTAATTTCTGAAAGAACAATTTCAGCTTTTCCTGTTCTGACCAGATAATTGTATGCGGACAGAATAGAGAAAAAAACACAATTCCAGGAATACGAAATGTTAATGAGAATAAGAGTTCCCATTAGTCAACGCTCATTTGAATGTTCACCTGAACGTCAATTCTTTTATCAAGTATAATGATTTCATTTTTTTTGTCAAGGGGGATTTAAAACATATTTAAAAAGAAAAAACACGCTCTAATTAGGGAAACGATAATTTCTCTTGTCTTCCCATTCTGACTATAATTTCATAACCCAGCCATTTTAACTTTTTAGTAAAGGAAATTAAAATGGATAAAATTTTGTTTGTTGTAACTAATCACAACGAGTTGAACAATGGCGCGCCGACGGGCGTCTGGCTTGAAGAGTACGCGGTTCCGTTTATGCTTTGGCGAGACGCTGGATACGTAATTGACGTCGTTTCTCCAAAAGGCGGATGCGCGCCTGTTGACCCCTCCAGCATGCCCGATAAAGGGTATTGTACAGAAAAGTTTCGCGATAAGATGGATTCGTATACCAGACAGTTGAGCGAAGCTCAAAGCAAGCTGGAGGAGACGATTTGTCTGACGAACGTAGACGCCAGCCAGTACATGGCGGTTTATTATCCCGGCGGTCACGGGTGTTTGTGGGACGTGTGTCAGAAGCGAGAGAGCATTCGGCTTTTAGAGGATTTTATTTTGCAGGACAAACCGGTTTTTGCGATCTGCCATGCCTGCGGAATCCTGGCGGCTCCTAAAGGAGACGATGGTTTGAACTGGATTAAAGACCGGTCCGTTACCGGCTTTTCTAACGCCGAGGAAAATCTGCTGGGTCTGGAAGACGAAATCCCGTTTTCCGTAGAAGACAAGCTTCTCGAAGCGGGCGCGCTGTATTCCTGCGAAAAGCCGGCGGGGTCGTTTGTCATTGAAGACGGGCGTCTGGTTACCGGTCAGAACGCGAACTCCAGCTGGGAGCTGGCGAAAAAAGCCCTCCACGTCCTGGACGATTTGTACGTTCGTTGCTAGTAATTAGGTATGAAGCAATAGGCAGTAGGTAATAGAACAACTTTAATTCCGAATGCCTATTGTTTCATTTTTTAACTTCTCATTTTTTCACTAAAAGAAGCTCTCTCATATTGATGTCTTTGATAAATGATTTATATTTCTTCCTTTTTTCTGTTATCTTTATTCGTGAATTTCGTTTTATTAAAGAGAGGCATATAATCGGGTTATCAAAAAATATAAAGATTTTTCATTTTCTCCTACTTGTAATTGACGTCATTTTTAGTATAGTCAATTATAATTAAAATTTATGCCCTCAGCTTGTTTTCCGCTGTGGAGAACTTCAATAATCCCGTTTTCCCTTTTGTATTTAACGTCATCATGGAAAAAGCAGTTAAACCGTTGAAAATATTTATCAGTTACGGACACGAAATCGGCGCGATAGACGAATATGGCAAACCGTATCCGGAACCGAATAACGAAAGCGTCGTACTTCAAGTCAAAAAGTATCTGGAAAGCCGCGGGCATAAAGTTTGGCTTGACAAAGACAAAATCAAGGCAGGCGACGATTGGCGCAAGGCAATTTACGACGGCGTCGAATGGTCAGACGTTGCTTTGATCTGTCTGTCTCGCAAAGCGATGAAACCCAACGGCGTTTGTCTGGACGAAATCGCCATTGCAGTCGGCGTGCGCGGTGGAAACATGTTCCCAATCAAGCTGGAAGCCTTAGAGAATTCTGAATACCCGGCATATCTGCTAACCCATCAATTGTTCACGAACTTCATGGATTGGCAGTTGCACTGGTCGGTAGACAAGATTGACGAAGCATGGCTCAATGAGAATCTGGAAGCCCTTGCCAGAGCGCTGGAGAACGAGAACGTTCGACAGTACGGCGTTGAAATGACAGAGCTTAAGAAGATTCTCCATCCATGGGATATAAGCAGCCGACTGCGGCGTCTGGATCGCGGCATTCAGTACCTGTTCAACGAGCAAACCGGGGAAAGAGAGAAGAAAATTGTCCATAAGTTCTGCGGTCGAGAGTCCCTTTTCAAAATGTTTGAAGACGAGATTGCTCTCAACTCGCAAGCGATTCGCGATGACGCACAGCGCGTTTTGTGGCTCAAAAAAGGTCCAGGGTTTGGAAAGAGCCGGTTTGCGGCGGAACTGCTGTATCGATACTATTACGCAATCAGCGCTGCGTATTTTATTGAGTACAACCAAAGCGCCACCCATAAACCGCATACGTTTGTAAAATCCATTGCGTATCAGCTGGCGCAGGCGAATTCCTCGTATCGGGAAAAGCTGCTAAGCTATCTCACAGAGAATCAGGACGAAATAAATCTGCAAACCGGCGACCCGCAAACGCTGTTTAAAACGCTGGTTGTCGATTTGTTGTCAGACGATATCGACGGGGGACGGGCGACTCAATGGATTCTGGTTGACGCTCTGGACGAAGCGACGGAGAACAATCGCAATGAAATCGCAGAGCTGATCAGCCAAAATCTGGACAATTTGCCGCCGTGGATCTGCTTCTTCATCACGTCTCGAGATCAAGACGTCGTTCTTAATGGAACGTTTTCCGAATATGAGCCAATCCAATTCGACGACAATGAAAACGTCAACGACATTCAGGGATACATTCGCAGCGAATTAACGGAAATGAATCTGCCGTTTTCGGAAGAGATGGTGGTAATTCTTCAGGAAAAATCGGAGGGAACGTTCCTGTACCCGGAAATGGTCTTTCGCGATTTGAAGAAAAACTCGTTTACGCTCGACGACATTCGCGACTTGCCCAATGGCGTAATTCGATACATCCGATCCCAGTTTGACCGCCATTTTAAAGACGACGTCAACGCGTACAAACAGAATATTCGCCCCATGCTGGGATATATTTTAACGTCTTGCGAGCCGATCCCGCGAGCCGTTCTGAAATACTGTCTGGGAATGAGCCGCGATTCTGAACTGGACGACCGTCTGGAACAGCTGGGGACGTTTTTTATTCAGTCCGGTTTGACTGACGAAGACACCGTTGTTCCATTCCATAAAAGCGTAATTGACTATTGCTTTGACAGAAACAGTTCCGGGAATTACTGTATCTATCCAGAAGAAGCCAATAAAGATTTTGCCAATCGAGGGCTGGAACTGTACAAGACCGGCGTGTTGCAATGGACGACAAGAACCGACGAAGCGCCGAATATCGTTCACAGGTACTTTTTAAACTGGCTGCCGTCGCACCTGATGAGCGCTGATAAAACGCAGGAAGCGGCAAAGGTTTTGGCTGACTTCCCATTCTTAATGAAGCGGCTGCGATATGGAAACGTGGAATGCGTTTTACAGGATTATATTCTTTTCCGTGACGCTCTAAAAGGAGTTTCAAAAGACAGTGACGCCTATTTTGACATCATTTGCAGCAACGCGCATTATTTGCGCCGCAATTGTGAAGACAATCCAGCATACAAGACTATGCTTCAAATTGCCACTGAAGTCGCTGACGATTGTCCCATAACGCAAGACGCCGAATGCTGGCTCAATCCAAAAGAAGGCGAATCTCCCTGCGACTGGTTCTGGCTCAATAATGTCAATCGTCCCAAAGAATACCAACCCAACCCGTGCAAACTGGTAATAGAAAATGCAGGCGATCATGTTATATTACTTTCCAACGGCGATGCATTATCTTGGGGAACAGATGTTTATTACCTTAAAATTTGGGATTTGAAAACGGGCGTTTGCAAAGCGTTATTAAAAGGACATATAGACGAAGTTAAAAGCGTCAGTCAACTTCGTTCGGGAGATATCATCTCATGTTGCGCTGATCACACCATACGTCTTTGGTCTCTAAATGGAATATGTAAAGCGGTTCTGGAAGGACATACTGATGAAATCAATGGCGTAACAGAACTTAGTTCCGGTGACATTCTCTCGTGGAGTCGTGATAAAACTTTACGTCTTTGGTCCCCTGATGGAACTTGTAAAGCAGTTCTGGAAGGGCATACAAATAGGGTCTTCGGAGCCACAGAATTTAGTTCCGGCGACATTCTCTCATGGAGCAATGATAAAACCTTGCGTCTTTGGTCTCCTGACGGGAAGTATAAAGCGGTTCTGGAAGGACATACAGACATGGTTTACGATGCAAAAGAACTTAGTTCTGGCGACATTCTCTCGTGGAGTCATGATGGAACCTTGCGTCTTTGGTCTCCAGATGGAAAGAGTAAAGCGGTTCTGGAAGGACATACTGGTTTGGTCAACTACGCGATAGAACTTCGTTCTGGCGACATTCTCTCGCGGAGTGACGATCAAACATTGCGTCTTTGGACGCCTGATGGAACTTGTAAAGCGGTTCTGGAAGGGCATACAAAGGACATTAGTGGCGTCAAAGAACTTAGTTCTGGCGACATTCTTTCGTGGAGCGATGATAAAACCTTGCGTCTCTGGTCTCCTGACGGGAATTGTAAAACAGTTTTGGAAGGACATACTGACAAGGTTGACGGTGCCTTAGAACTTCGTTCTGGCAATATCCTCTCGAGGTGTGTGGACGGCACCTTGCGTCTTTGGTCTCCCGATGGTAAATGTAAAGCGGTTCTGAAAGGACATACAGGCAGTATCAGACGCACCAAAGAACTTATTACAGGCGATTTTCTCTCGTGGAGTACAGACGATTCAACCTTGCGTCTTTGGTCTCCCGATGGAAAGTGTAAAGCTGTTCTGGAAGGACATACTGACAGCGTCTTGGGCGTCATAGAACTTCGTTCTGGCGATATTCTATCGTGGAGTAAAGATAAAACATTACGTCTTTGGTCTCCTGACGTCTTATATAAAACGCTTCTGGAAGGACATACAAAAGAAATCTATGACGTGAAAGAGCTTCACTCTGGCGACATTCTCTCTTGGTGTACGAATGCTTCAAAGGATAAAATTCCAGATTATACCTTGCTTCATTGGTGGTATAGACACAAGGATTTTACCTTGCGTCTATGGTATCCTAATGGAATGTGTAAAGCGGTTCTGGAAGGTCATACCGAAGACGTCAGTGGCGCCATAGAACTTAGTTCCGGCGACATCCTCTCGTGGAGTTGGGATGAAACCTTGCGTCTATGGTATCCAGATGGAACGTGTAAAGCGGTTCTGGAAAAACATACTGGCGGAGTCTACGGTGCCATAGAACTTCGCTCCAGCGACATTCTATCGTGGAGCACTGATAAAACCTTGCGTATTTGGTCTCCTGAGGGAACTTGTAAAGCGGTTTTGGAAGGACATACAGGCTGGGTTAACGACGCGATAGAACTTCGCTCTGGCGACATTCTCTCGTGGAGCGATGATAAAACATTGCGTCTTTGGTTTCCTGATGGAACGTGTAAAGCGGTTCTGGAAGGACATACAGACGAGGTCAATGGCGCCATAGAACTTCGCTCCGGCGACATTCTCTCGTGGAGTTATGATTATACCTTGCGTCTTTGGTCTTCCGATGGAACATGCAAAGATGTAATTGATTCTAAGAATCCTCAATTTGATTCTTATTATGCTTTATTAAATAATGCTTCATTAAATAAAAAACGGGTTCATGAACAATATTATGCTGAGGTAACTAATTGGGGTATTGAGTTACAACACGATTTCAAGCCGATTGCCAGATGGAATAGCTCCTCATGCCAATCTCGTTTTGTTGGCAATGGGCGTATTTGCGTTTGGTATGGACATCATCTCGATTTCCTTCAGCTAAACTATGGAAATCATATGAGCATAACCTTTGACCAGGCTCATCAGCTTCTCGAGGGTGAAATCGACGAGTCCAAGTTGGTTACGTACGTTCCAGAACCACAGAAACCTGAAATTCCTCAATCGGAACCCAAACGCGGGTTCTTTAGCTGGCTGTTCGGGCGAAAGTAGCAGTTGTTCCGTCTTTACTTCAGCGGCTGATACAGCCGCGAATCAGTTGTTCGGACGGGCATTCCGCGTTCTGAATTTTTTGGAGGCTTCCGCTTTTACCTTGACGGCTTACGCCGTCAAGTCGTAGCCCGAGGACGGGCTACATCCGGGGAAGATTTTCCGCTTCGTCGTTTTGGCATGCACGCTTCGAACAAAGCGTAACTACGCTCCCGTTGGTCGCTTCGTTACCGCCTTTCATTTTTACGTTCGCTGCGCTCACACCCACGGGTTAACACCCGTGGCTCGCCTAAGCGTAATTCCCTACAGCCTCTTTTCCCGTCCCCCTTGAGAAAACAGGCAAATCTGATATAATATTAGACAATTTAAAAACAAAAATAATGGACAAATATAAATTGAGCTTGCGTAGGCTCTTTCCATTATTTTGTCGATTTGTTATAAATATATATCAGTACGGAGTTTTTTCGTGGCAGGCGTCAATCCCCCTCATCCGGTAAGTGGAGCGGATATCATTGTTGAACAGTTGGTCAGGCACGGCGTTGACATCGTCTTTGCGTATCCTGGCGGCTCGGTTATTCCTCTTCATCAGGCGTACACCCGTTATCGGGACAAGCTGCGAATCGTTCTGCCCAGACACGAACAGGGCGGGGCGTATGCGGCTCAAGGATACGCCCGTTCTACAGGGAAAGTCGGAGTTGTTTCTGCAACCTCCGGACCGGGCGCAGCTAACCTTTTAACGGCGATTGCCGACGCGAAACTGGACAGCATCCCGATGGTCGTTATTACCGGACAGGTTACGGTTCCTGCCATCGGAACGGACGCGTTTCAGGAAATGCCGACGACCGAAGTGTTTCGATCCATTACCAAACATCATTATTTGGTAAAAGACGTCAACGATTTGGCGGGGGTCATGAATGCGGCGTTCTATATTGCCAACACAGGGCGAAAAGGTCCGGTTTTGGTCGACATTCCCAAGGACGTCCAGCTGGCGTCCTGCGTTCCAGACTACAACGCGTCTTTCTTCCTGCCTGGATACAACGCTACAGCGCCGGAAGCGGACAGCATTCAAATCGACACGATTATTGAAGCAATTCGCCTGGCGAAAAAGCCGGTAATCATGGCGGGCGGCGGCGTGATTTCCTCTGACAGCTCTCCGGAACTGAAGCAGATTGTCGAACGCCTTCGCATTCCGGTAACGACGACGCTGATGGGCTTGGGCGCGTACCCGTCCGGCGCGCCGCTGTCGCTGGACATGATTGGCATGCATGGCAGCGTTTACGCCAATATTGCAGTCAACGAGTGCGATTTGCTTCTCGTGTTTGGGTGCAGATTTTCTGACCGAGTTACAGGCAAGGTTTCCGAATTCGCCAAACACGCCAGAATTATTCACATTGACGTCGACCGGTCAGAACTCAACAAGGTTGTTCGCGCCAGCATGTGCATTGAAGGCGACGTCAAACAGGTGATGAATCAGATTCTCAAACGTCTGGACTACATGAGCGAACCGGAAGTAACAGAGCTTATCGGGGACAGAACGCCATGGCAGTATCGAATCAACGCGCTGAAAAAATCCGACCCGTTCGACTACGTCCATTCCAGCAAATACATTTTGCCCCAGGAAGCCATT
>JAZUMX010000788.1:0-1608 GCA_045603865.1 Thermoguttaceae bacterium | reverse complement strand
TTAAAGACGCCAACTGTCACGCTGAAATGCCGTGTCCCGGCGAGGCGCGAGGAAAGTACATCGCCTCAACGCTTCCAACGGGATCGTACGCGCCAAACGACTGGGGATTTTACGACATGCACGGCAACGTCGGCGAATGGTGCTTTGACCGCTATGACGCCCAGTATCGCGCCAAACGAAGCGCTAACATGTTTTTTGACCCGGTTGGCGCGCCGGTTGGAATCAATCGCATCGTTCGAGGCGGAAGTTGGTTCTCGCCGTACGAATCCTCGCGTTTCCTGACGGGGTTCTATTCGATAGCTCCGGAGTCTGCAACTCCCAAAATCGGATTCAGAATTTGCACGTTCCCGATGGGCGTTTCATACAATAACGCGGAACAGGTCGACGGCGACCTTTCAGGATTGTTTGACAGTCAGCCCCAAGCCGTGGATCTGCCTGAAAAGACGTCAGAACAGTTTGTTACACTGCTGACCCTCCCTCCGACAGAATATCCGTGGGAACTGTCCGCTTTAGGGCTGTCGCAGTTCAAGCAGGGCGATAACGCGCTGGCGTTTGTTCAAACGAACAAGAGCGTCGACAAAGCCGAATGGAAGTATCAGATCAAATCGAAAGACGGAGACTTGGACATTGCCCAGCTCAAACGAGAAGGCAACTCTCTCCAGTTCCGCTTTACCGATATTACAGGATACGAAATTGTCCAGATGATTCGCAATACGATTCTGAAAATCAAAATCGGGTCCGATACGCACCATTTAGCGCTTCGAAAACCGTATTTGGTTCCCGATAACAAATTCAATTGCTTTACCGGGAAAATGTCGTACTCTCCCAATTTGAAGTATCTTCCCAAAGGCAACCACGTATTTTATGACGTTGCTCCGCTGGATCATTCGCCCAAACCGTCGTTTTCCACAAGTTTTGCGGAACCGATCAACAAACCTGGCCGCATAGCGTTCATGCTGGAAAACAAACCGGTTGCCAACATTCAGTTTGATTTTGATTTGAACGCAGGACTGAAGACAGACGTTGTTCTTAACAGCGACAAAACGTTTTTGAATCATTTAGCCATGTATTCAAACAATTTGACTAAAGCAAACGCAGCTTCGACAGAGGCTACGTCCAGACTGGCGGAAATCAAACGCAAACTGCCGTCAGAACGGAATGCCAAAAAGAGAGCAATTATGATGCAGGACAGCATTAAAGCCCAATATCTTATTTGGGCGCATGAGTTTGCAAAGAACGCGACAGCGACTACTCCACTTCTGCATTTTGAAGTCTATGTAGATTGTGACGGACGACGACTTCCGTTAATGGCTATTGATCCAAAACTGGACGACGTCCCGCCGGCAAACTGATCTGGCGTTAATTAAATACAAAAACGCGTAGGCTTCTTTGAGCTTTCGCGTTTTTTATTATGCTTTGAAAAACGTTTTTGAATTAGACTACAGCGTCGCCAGGACGTCGAAAAATTTCGGGAACGTTTTAGAAGTACATTCCGGATTCTGGATGTCAACGCCGGGAATTCTCAGCCCCGCCAGTGAGAAACTCATTGCCATTCGGTGGTCGTTGTACGTTTCAATCGATGCGGATTTGTATTGATTTACCGGAAGC
>JAZUMX010000787.1:0-5904 GCA_045603865.1 Thermoguttaceae bacterium | reverse complement strand
GCCAAAAACATCGTTGCCGCCGGCTTGGCTGATCACTGCGAAGTTCAGCTCGCCTACGCTATCGGCGTTTCAGAACCCGTCTCCGTTCTGGTCGACACCCGCGGAACCGGCAAACTGGCAGACGAAGAACTCACTGCGATTGTCCGCAAGGAATTCAAGCTCAATCCGAGCGGAATCATTGAAACCCTTGACCTCCGCAAACCCATCTTCCGCAAAACCGCGGCCGGCGTACATTTCGGACGTGAAGGCTTCTCCTGGGAAAAGACCGACAAGGCTGACGATCTCAAGAAGTATCTGAAATAATCCCAGCTTTTGAGCGGCGTTCCAATCAGGACGTATAAAAATCAAAAGCGAGAGTTCGCAAACGCGCAGCTCTCGCTTTTTGATTCCAGAGTAACTGAATAAGATTCTTCTTTTGGCAAAACGTTCAAGAAATAAAAAAATGGGCGAAACTGGACTCGAACCAGCGACATCTACCTTGTAAGGGTAGCGCTCTAACCAACTGAGCTAATCGCCCTTTGCGAAATTGAAATTTCAATTTTTAATTATATTGATTATTGCGTTTTGTCAAGGGGGCAAACAGGGCAAGGCAGGGCGGCAAGAGTTAAAAAGGATTCTTTTCTCGCAAATTGAGGTATAGGAAAACGTAAAAAAACACGAGCTGACAATGCCATTCGCTCTTGAAAAAACTTTAGTAAGAGGGGAATCTCAATTAAGTAAGCGACCAGCGGGAGCGGGTATTGGCAAACGCGCGGCAGCGCGGATTGGGAGCGGCGCCTTGCCGCTGCTATTTATCTTGAGCTACAACGCGAAAACCCTGATTGTTGCTCCGAATATTTGGATTGAAACCGACGCGGAACGCCGACCGACATCCCCTGGCGTAACTGCTCCAGCAGCCTCCGCGGACAGCGCGCAAAGCGCCAATTTCATATCCAGAAGGATCCGTTACACTTTCGCTGGGATAATCGGCAATCCAATCCTGACACCATTCTCCCACGTTGCCATGCATATCGTACAGTCCCCATGCATTGTACTGATAACTTCTTACCTGCGTTGTTTTTGATAAAAATGCGCCCTTGATTGACGTGCCGCATGGATAATTACCATCACAGTTCGCTTTATCGCCATTGAGAGCATTGCCCCAGAAATAAGCCGTTTTACTGCCAGCTCTACAAGCGTATTCCCATTGCGCTTCTGTTGGAAGATGAATATTCTGCCCTGTTTTTTGACTAAGCCATTTACAAAATTCTGAAGCGTCATGCCAGCTAACGCATGTTACCGGATGATTGTCATCTTGATTAAAACCAGGATCGCTCCATGAACGAGAAGAATCTACTACATGATGGTCTATTGAAAAAACAAAGACAGGAAATCCCGTAGAAGCATATCCGGTTTCGTCAACAAAAGCTTTGAACATGCCAACTGTAACCTCTGTTTCCATCATCCAGAAACCTTTGGTCAGCTTAACCTCATGCTGTTTTTCAAGCTTTTCTAAAGGAGGATCGTCTTCTTTACCTGCTTCTTTTTTAGGCGACCCCATTATGAACGTTCCAGCAGGACACCAGCGAAATGAAAATTCCACGTCGTTGATGGTTATAACAACCCGATCTCCCGTCTTTTTTTCCGGGGATTCAAATGAGTCGTATGTCGACGCATTGGAAACGTATTCCACACTTGGCGTTTCCTGCGTTACAAACGATTCCATATCTGTTTCTTCTGACGTCTCGTCGGGCAAAGTTTGTTTATCACCACATCCTGTCAGAGCTACTGCAGCAATAATTAGTAAAGCTGATATACGTCTCATGTTATCCTCGCAAGCATCTTAATGAAAGCAAGAAATCTTGGGGCGGAATTGTAAGTCGCCCTCAAAATAATAATCTGTCCGCTAGTCTATGTCAAACACGCCGGCGCCGCCGTGTTCGTGTCCGAAAATGAGCGTTAGAAGTTCGCTTCTCGCCGCAGGATTCTTCATGAACACGCCTTTTAATGCCGATGTGACACATTTCGATCCCGGCTTTTTGATCCCGCGCATTGTCATGCACGTATGCACCGCTTCGACAATCACGGCAACGCCTTTGACGTGAAGCTCTTCGACCATCAGTTTGGCGATGGATTCCGTCATGCGTTCCTGAATCTGCGGACGGCGGGCGATCGTTTCGACAACGCGCGCCATCTTGCTCAGACCAATCACCTTCCCGCCGGGAATGTATCCGATATGAACCTTCCCGAAAAACGGCATAAGATGATGCTCGCACATGCTGTTAAATGAAATGTCCTTTACCAGCACGACTTCGTTATACTCTTCCGTAAAGAACTTTTTCAGATGTATCGCCGGGTCTTGATCCAGCCCTGAAAAAATCTCTTCGTACATTCTGGCAACGCGCGACGGCGTTTCCAGCAACCCTTCTCTGTCCGGGTTCTCGCCAATCGCAAGCAGGATTTCTCGAACGGCTTTTTCGATTCGTGGTTTGTCAATCATATTAGGGAATGGGGAATAGGGAGTAGGGAATGGAAGGCGGTAACGGAGCGATCAACGGGAGCGTAGTTACGCTTATGCGAGCCGCGGGTGTAAACCCGCGGAAACGTTTAGCTGTTGGGATATTTTTCTCGCTACTCGCAACTAAATCAACGCGGTGTTCTCCGGGTATCCGTACAGAATATTGAAGTTTTGCAGCGCGGCTCCGGACGCTCCTTTAACGAGGTTGTCGATGCAGCTGAGCGTCATGACGCGGTTGCGGACGACGCGAACGGTCATGTCGCAGAAGTTGGTATGCGCCACCGCCTTGACGCAGGGCAGCGTGTCCATAACGCGAACGAACTGCTCGTTTTTATAGAAGTCTCGCAGACAGTCGATCAACTCTTTTTCGTCTGCAGCCTTGGCGGGAAGCGAGTACGTCGTTGTGAAAATGCCTCTGTCCATGGCGACCAGATGAGGCGTGAAAATCACCGACGGCAGCGTCCCGGTCTTGCGGGCGATAACCTGTTCAATTTCCGGTCTGTGACGGTGCGTGCCGACGCCGTACGCCTGAAAGTTCTCGTTGACAGTGCAGTACATGTTCCCCGGCTTGAGCGATTTCCCCGCTCCGCTGGTTCCGGATTTGGAGTCGATAATAATGTCTTCCGGCTTGATGTACCCGTTGAGTAGCAGCGGCGTCAGCGGGAGAATCGACGACGTCGGATAGCAGCCGGGATTGGCGACCAGATTCGCGCCGACGATCTTGTCTCGGAACAGTTCCGGCAGTCCGTAGGGCGTCTTGCCCAACCGGTCCGGATCAGGGTGGGTTTCGCCGTACCATTCCGTAAACGTCTGAGCGTCGTCCAAGCGATAGTCGGCGGAGAGGTCGATAACCTTCATTCCTCTGTCCAGCAGCCCCGGCACGCGGTCAGCCGACGCCTTGTGCGGCAGACAGCAGAACACGCAGTCCGCGCGCGCCGCCAGTTCGTCGTCCGTGAGCGGTTCGAGATACAAGTCCAAAAGCCCGCGGACGGACGGATGGACGTCGGCAACGTGCGGACGGTCTTCGCTTCGCGTTGTCAAAGCGGTGATTTCCGCGTACGGATGGCGGGCAAACAGGTGAATCAATTCGCTGGCGGTGTATCCCGTCGCGCCTAAAATAGCGACTCGCGTTTTAGTCATGGCTGAATCTTTCTCCGATAAAACCGGGTTAATTAAATTAATAACGAGTGAATTATAGCAAGTTTTGAAGATAATTCAACCGACCCCCGTAGGCGGGGGAGCCAGTCCGCGCTGCCGCGCGAGACGTATTACAATCGCTCCCGCTGGTCGCTTGCACCAAACGTTGAGAAGTGTGCATAACAGAACGACGAAGCCGAAAACCTTCTCTGGATGGCGCCCGTCCCTGGGCGCCTTGTTTGTATATCAAATAAACTCTGTTCGGGTCGCTGTTCCGTTGGCAGGCGAGGACGCCCGACCCTCCGTAGAACATCGCCCTGCGCTTTGCGTAATTCCTAATTCATTCCGGGGGCTTACGCACCCCGGCTCGCCAAACTCCTCACTTATTTCCCCCTCTCTCCTTGAATTATTTCTATTATTATATATAATATGCTCTAACGTATTTTGTATAGATTAACCCAAATACAAACAGCAAGAGAATAAATCATGTTTCAGCCGGTCGATAAATCATCGTTTCCGAAACAGGAAGAATCGTTGGTAAAGTGGTGGGACGAAAACCGCATTTACGAAAAGTCGTTGGAACTGCGGAAAAACGCGCCGTCGTTCGTCTTCTTTGAAGGTCCGCCGACAGCGAACGGGCATCCGCACCCGGGGCACTGCCTTACCCGTACCATTAAAGACCTTTTCCCGCGCTATAAGACGATGAAAGGGTTCCTCTGCACCCGTAAAGCGGGCTGGGACACCCACGGGCTTCCCGTCGAGGGCGAAGTCTGCAAAGAGCTGGGCATCAAAACAAAAGAGCAGATTATCGATTATGGAATCGAGCCGTTCGTTCAGCTGTGCCAGAAAAGCGTCTTCCGGTACATTACCGAATGGGAAGACCTGACCAAGCGCATTGGGTTCTGGGTCAATCTCGACGAGGCGTACGTTACGTATCACAAGAGCTTTGTCGAGTCGGTCTGGCATTCTCTCAAAACGCTCTTTGACCAGGGCTTGCTGTACCAGGGACACAAAATTGTCTGGTGGTGGGCGCAGGGCGGAACTGCTCTGTCTTCTGGCGAAGTCGGGCAGGGCTATCGCGAAGTCGCCGACCCGTCTGTATTTATCAAGTTCCCTCTGGTAGACGACCAGACGTTCCCGGACGAATCCCTTCGCGGGGCGAGCCTTGTCGTCTGGACGACGACGCCGTGGACGCTGCCGTCTAACCAGTTCGCCGCCGTCAAGCCGGATCTGGACTACGCGCTTCTGGAATTCGAGCCGATTCCCGATAAAAACGGAAACGTCGCGCCGGCAGACCCAACCGCCAACGACGCCGGGAAGTTTGTCGTTGCCGTCGCTTTGGCAGACGTCGTTGCTGGCAAACTGAAGAAAAAGGCGAAAATCCTCAAGACGTTCAAGGGTTCAGACTTGATCGGTCTGCGTTACGTCCCGCCGTTTGACTACTATTACAAAACCCTCGGCGCCAAGCAGGGCGAACTGCTCGACGGTTCTAAAGAATACATCGCCTGGCGAGTCGTCCCGGCGGAATTCGTTACAACCGATTCCGGGTCCGGTCTGGTGCATCAGGCGCCCGCCTTTGGCGAAGACGACCACGGCGTTCTGCTCGATCAGCAAAAGCGTTACAAGGTCGACGAAAACGGAAACACGACGGGGCCGGAACTCATCTGCGCCGTCGGTCCGGACGGGAAGTTTACGGAAATCGCCTCCGACTGGACGGGACGCTGGGTCAAAGAAGCCGACAAAGACATCTCCCGCAACCTCAAAGAGCGCGGAATCCTGCTCCATCTGGAACAGTACCTTCACGAATACCCGTTCTGCTATCGCGAAGAAAAAGACCCGTTGATTCAGTACCCGCGTAAAAGCTGGTATATCAAAACGACGTCGTTCGTCGACCAGATGCTGGAAAACAACAGCCAAATCAACTGGATGCCGGACCACATCAAAGACGGTCGTTTCGGCAACTTCCTGGCAACCAACGTTGACTGGGCTCTGTCGCGCGAACGGTTCTGGGGCACCCCGCTGCCGATTTGGGTCTGCGAAAAAACCGGGCAGATGGAAGCTATCGGCTCGTTTGACGAACTGCTCAGCAAACCCGGCGTAACCGGTCGGGAAGAATGGGAGAAAGCAAAGGCGAAATACAAAGCCGAGACCGGCGAAGACCTCTGTGACGATCTCCAGGTTCACAAGCCGTATATTGACTACATCACCTACGATTCCCCCTTCGCGCCGGGCGCCAGAATGAAGCGCGTTCCAGAAGTTATCGACTGCTG
>JAZUMX010000786.1:0-2172 GCA_045603865.1 Thermoguttaceae bacterium | reverse complement strand
ATTAACGACTGGGCGTCGTACCGCAGCCGCAGACTGATGTATCGACTCATGACCGAGTTCAAGGGACCGGGTCCGGAAGGGGGAACGTACGAATCCCCGCTGGGGTCGGTGATGATTCAGGACTTGGGGCGGCGCTTGACGTTTGAACTTCACGACAATCTGCGCTGGGCGTCGCGAACCGGCGGGGACGATTTGCGTCTCAGCGGAGCGGACATCGCCGCCGCGGCTCTGGAAATGTCCAATCCGCAGTCGGAAACGTACTCTCCCGCCTGGGCGTAGTTGTTCCAGTCGGCGGGAACAACGTCTCCGCTCAGCGCAGCTATCCAGCTTAACCGACCGTACGTCTGCCCGTTGGCGTTGTTACAAACGCCGGTTTTGTGCTATTCTTCCGGTTTGACGGGAACGGAAACGGACGCCGGCGCAAACGGCCCGTACCTGCCTGCCGACCTGCCGAATCAGGAGAAAGTCGGCGCGAAGATGAAGCTGTACCTGTTCAACGAGAACTATTTCGCCGCTCAGGAACGACAGCCGCGCATGATTACGGAAGTCTACTACGGCAACGGGCGCCAGGCGCTCAAAGACCTCGAAAGCGGGAAGATTATCGCTCTGGACAGAATCAACCCGTGGGACGTGCCCGCCGCAATCGACAACAAAAACATTCACGCCTACCCGTACTCCATGCCGCTGGTGCATTGTCTGGTTCCCAACCGGAGCAAACTGCTGCTGTCCAACCGCACGTATCGCCGGGCGCTGGTTTACGCCTTGAACCGGGAAGGCATTTTGCGCCATCTCATTGGCGAAAACGAACGAATCGGCTGCCGCGTCGTCAGCGGTCCGTTCTCGCCCGGTATTGAAAGCGGCGACGCGCTCAGCTACGCCTACGACGTCAACATCAAACCGCGTCCGTACAACCCGCATCTGGCGTTTGTCTTAACGCAGTCCGCCATGATGCAAATCGACAAAGCTCAAAAGAAACAGGCGGAAGCCGACGCCAAAAAGGCGGGAAAGCCGCTGCCAGCTCAAACCCCGGAACCGGCTGAGGAACCCGAAAAGGAACCGCAGGCTCAACCCCCGGCAGCGGAACCGTCACAGTCAGACGCCGCCGACAATTCCAAGACCGGGCAGACGCCGGATCAAAAGAAGAAAAAGAAGAAGGATTTATTCGAGCAGAAGTTTGTCCTGGGCTATCCGCCGCACGAAACTGCGCGAATCGCCTGTCAGATTATCGCTCGTCAGTACAAAGCCATTGGAATCGAAGTGGAACTGTACGAATTCGCGCCGGGCGAACCGGTTGAGATGTCCGATAAAATCGACCTGCTGTACGTCGAGCTTTCCATGTTCGAACCGATTGTAGACGCTCAGCGAATTTTGGGCGATCAGGGACCGTCCGGCAAATGCTCAACGCACATCGCTCAAGGGCTGCGCGAGCTGGACGGGGCAACCGACTGGACGCTTATCGGGCAGACGCTTCGCCGGCTTCATCAGC
This sequence comes from Thermoguttaceae bacterium, assembly GCA_045603865.1. GTDB lineage: Bacteria > Planctomycetota > Planctomycetia > Pirellulales > Thermoguttaceae > RUG11551. The sequence continues at coordinate 686 of JAZUMX010000786.1, read as the reverse complement.
TTTCCTTTGACGACACGGCGGTTATCCCGCTGTGGCAGATTCGAGACTATTTCGGCGTCAATCCCCATTTACAGGGAACGATCGAGGCGGAAGACGTCTATCCGACGTCGCTGTACGAGCGTATTGAAGAATGGATAAACAACGAAGAACAACCAGCCAACAAATAAATATGCGTAAACTGATATTTACTCTTGCCGCTTTGTTTTGCGCAGCGTTTTCAACGTCTGCCGCATTCGCCCAACTGATGTGGGAAATGACGCCGTACAACGTTCAAATCTATTACGCCTTTGACGACCCCTCCGGGGCGCTGTCGACGGACGCCGCGCAAAAACAGCTTCTTTCCGACGTTCAAAACCTTCTCGACAACCGCGTCGGCGGGTTCTGGCAAACGACAATCGACCCTGCGCCGGCGCCGCTGGCAAAGATCATGCTTGCCAATTTAGACGCCGTTACAGCAGACGACGTCTATAAAACCGGGATGAGCAAGCTGGACAAGGTTCTTTTGCTTGCCGTTCGCGCTCAGGACAACGGCTGGACGATTCAGGTCTGTGACTTCGACGTCCGGCTGCGTTACGTCAACGGCGTTATTGACCGCCAGTGCGGCTTGACAAGCTCTCTGGCGCAGTCCGTTTTTGACGCCCTTCGCGACGGGTTCGCTCCCATCGGCAAAATTGATACGGTCGAAA
>JAZUMX010000785.1:0-2153 GCA_045603865.1 Thermoguttaceae bacterium | reverse complement strand
CTTCTAGCTTCTAGCTACTAGCCTCTTGCTTTTGGTTTTTGGCTTCCAGCTTTAAAAACTAACAGCAAGAGCTGCCAGCCCACAAGCTAACAGCTAGGAGCTAGCAGCTAACAGCTTCATTAGTGACGGAAGTGTCTCTTTCCAGTGAAAATCATGGCGATGCCGTACTTGTTGCAGGCGTCGATGACTTCCTGGTCGCGAATGCTTCCTCCAGGCTGAATAATCGCCTGAATTCCAGCGTTGTGAATGCGTTCGACGGAGTCCGGGAAGGGGAAGAACGCGTCTGACGCCAAAACGGCTCCGTTGATTCTGTCGCCCGCTGTGGCGATAGCGATTTCCACCGATCCGACGCGGTTCATCTGACCTGCGCCAGCTCCGAGAAGCATGTTGTCTTTGGCGACGGTAATCGCGTTGGACTTCACCATTCGGCAAACGTCCCAGGCGAACGCCATGTCTTCGCGCTGTTTGTCCGTCGGCTGAGCTTCTGTTACAACTTTCCAGTCGGCGGAATCGTCTTCCAGAACGTCAGCTTCCTGCATGAGCATGCCGCCGTCAAGCGGTCGATACGCCCATTGAGAGGACTGCGTCAGAGGACCGACTTTCATGAGTCGAACGTTGTTCTTCCATTTCGGAACGGTCGTGAGGATCTCCAGCGCTTCGGGCGTGAAGTCAACAGCGGCAATCGCTTCGATAAACCGTCCCGGCTGAGCGAGGTATTCTGCCGACGCCTTGTCCAGAACGCGGTTGACGCCCAGAATTGACCCGTACGCGGAAAGCGGGTCGCCTTCCATCGCCTTGCGGGTCGCTTCTTCGACGGTGTCCGCCTGAGCCAGACCGCAGGGGTTGTTGTGCTTGATTACCGAGACAGCCGGCTTCTTGAAGAACTTGACGTCTGCCAGAGCGGCGTCCAAGTCCATGAGGTTGTTATAGGACAGTTCTTTTCCGTTGAGCTGAACGGCGTTGACGATGTTGCCCGTCGCTGCGGCGTTGGACGCGATATAGTAGGCGCCTTTCTGGTGCGGGTTTTCTCCGTAACGAAGAATCGCCGCGCGAGTATAATTGAGCGACAAGGAACCGGGGAACCCGTCTTCGGTCGTAACGCCGGCAAAGTAGTCGGCAATAGCGCGATCGTATTCCGCCGTATGAGCAAACGCCGCAGCCGCCAGTTTCGTTCTCGTTTCCAAAGACGTGCAGCCGTTAGCGCGAATTTCTTCCAGAATGCCAGCATACTGGGACGCGTTGGTCGCAATGGTCGTAAAGGCGTGGTTTTTAGACGCCGCTCGAACCAGCGACGGCCCGCCGATGTCGATCTTTTCAATCGCCTGAGCCATCGTAACGTCCGGCTTGGCAACGGTTTCCTGGAACGGATAGAGGTTAACAACGACCAGCTCGAAAGTCAGAATGCCGTGCTCTTCCAGACCTTGCATGTCCGATGGGTTGTCGTGCCGGCACAGAATTCCGCCGAATACTTTCGGGTGAAGCGTCTTCAGACGCCCGTCCATCATCTCAGGGAATCCGGTATAGGCGGAAACTTCGTTGACGTTCAAGCCGTTTTCCTGAAGGAACTTTTTCGTTCCGCCGGTGGAGTAAATTTCAACGCCGCATTCGACCAAACCTTTGGCGAATTCGGCTAATCCGGTTTTATCGCTGACGCTGATTAACGCGCGCTTAACTGAAGGCGATGTCATGGGTAGTAGCTGGGTAAGGGTTAAAGGGATGGGGGAATGGGATTGGGAACAGGCATTTACGCCTAATTCTTATTCCCTTAACAATATATATAATTATCTACTATCGCGCCTTTTCGTCAAGGGGGGCAAAGACAAAAACAGACGGGGAAAGAATATACAAGATAGATAAAATAGCAACTGTAGAGAATCCTTTGAAATAGCTTTGGCGGACGGAACGTCCGCGAACCAGCAGGTCTGACTGGCAATTCTGCGAAAGAGATTTTTGGAGGCTTCCGCCGCGAAGCGACCAACGGGAGCGGGTATTGGGAGTGGCGCCTCGCCGCGGCGGGCGAAGACGCCCGCCAAATGGAAGGCGGTAATGGAGTTTCTGTAATGAAGTCAAGTAGGTGAATAAGAAAAATTTTGAATAAAAATCAAAAAATTTCTAACGTGTATTGGCTTGTTGAACTAAGCATATAGCATATT
>JAZUMX010000784.1:0-1692 GCA_045603865.1 Thermoguttaceae bacterium | reverse complement strand
CTGCATGGGCTCCGGCTGCGGCATTGTTGAAGAAGCGATTGAACGCCTCAACAAAGAAGGCGAAAAGATCGGTTTGGTCAAAGTTCATCTGTTCCGTCCGTTCTGCGGCAAAGCCCTTTCCGACGCCATTCCGGCGACCGTCAAGCAGATTGCCGTTTTGGACAGAACCAAGGAAGCTGGCGCGTTGGGCGAACCTCTGTATCAGGACGTCGTTACCGCTTTGGTCGAAGCCAAGCGCACCGACATCAAAGTTTACGGCGGACGCTACGGCTTGTCCTCCAAGGACTTCACCCCGGCTCAGGCGAAGGCTGTCTTTGACGCCATGAAAGCTGGAACCCTCTGCTCCTGCAAGAAGTTCACCGTCGGCATCGAAGACGACGTTACCGGTCTGTCTCTGCCGTACGACCCCAACTGGAGCACCGAAGCGGACGACGTTACCCGCGCTCTGTTCTACGGCCTGGGATCTGACGGAACCGTCGGCGCCAACAAGAACTCCGCCAAGATTGTTGGTACTTACACCAACCTGTACTCTCAGGGATATTTTGAATACGACCCCAAGAAAGCCGGTTCTGTTACGAAGTCACACCTTCGTTTCAGCCCGCGCCCGATCAAGGGTTCTTACTTCGTTTCCAGCGCGACGTTCATCGGCTGCCACCAGTGGCAGTTCATCGAACAGGTCGACATGCTTTCCAAACTTCAGGAAGGCGGCACGTTCCTGCTCAACAGCCAGTACGGTCCGGACGAAGTTTGGGATCATCTGCCCATCCAGGTTCAGGAAGACCTGATTGCCAAGAAAGCCAAGTTCTACGTTATCGACGCCGCTAAAGTCGGTATCGAAACCGGCATGGGATCTCGCGTCAACACGATTCTCCAGACCTGCTTCTTCGCCTTGGCGAAAGTTGGCGGAATGTCTGCTGACGAAGCGATTGCTCACATTAAAGACTCCATTCAGAAGACCTACGGCAAGAAGGGTCCGGCTGTTGTCGAAAAGAACTTCAAGGCTGTCGACGCCGCGTTGGCTAATCTGTTTGAAGTCAAGGTTCCGGAAACGGCAACCTCCAAGATCGTCCGTAACGCCGACTTCCCGGAAACCGCTCCGGAATTCGTCCGCAACGTTCTGGGCGTTATCAACAAAGGCGAAGGCGATAAGCTTCCGGTTTCCGCCATGCCTGCTGACGGCGTTTTCCCGACTGCCACAACGCAGTACGAAAAGCGCTCAATCGCTCACGACATCCCGATTTGGAATCCTGACGTCTGTTCGCAGTGCGGTTTCTGCTCGCTGGTTTGCCCGCACGCCGCGATTCGTATGAAGGTTTACGACGCCGATAAATTGGCTGACGCACCGGCTGGATTCAAATCCGCTGACGCGAAGGGCAAAGAATACGCCGGCATGAAAGCGACCGTTCAGGTCTTCCCGGAAGACTGCACCGGCTGCGGTTTGTGCGTTGGATTCTGCCCGGCTGCCGCCAAGGGCGCCATCACGATGAAGAACAAGATCGAAAACCTGGACGTCGAAAAGCCCAACTGCGAGTTCTTCTTCAATCAGATTCCGGATATTGACCGCGCCAAGGTCAATGCTGACTCCGTAAAGGGATCTCAGCTGCTTCGTCCGCTGTTTGAATTCTCCGGCTGCTGCGCCGGCTGCGGTGAAACCCAGTACATCAAACTGGACACCCAGTTCTTTGGCGATCG
>JAZUMX010000783.1:0-1886 GCA_045603865.1 Thermoguttaceae bacterium | reverse complement strand
GTTCGGAGCGCTAACGCGGCGCTAAAGGCGGCAGACGCAACCCTCTCCAAAATCAACGAGTCAACTCTCAAGCTGTATACCGGCGTTCTTCGCATGTACCTGTCCAAAAACGGACCGCTGGGCGGCTTTGATCTCGACAGGCCAATTGGTCTGATTATCGACCCTCAATACGGAGCCGCCGCTGTCTTTCCCGTTCAAAACTGGGAAACGATTCAGAAGAACCTCAATAAAGAAGGAACTCTGACCGTCCTGGAAGACAACCGGTTCAAGTTTACTCAGGACGACGGAGAAGTCTTTCTGCTCCTTCAGGATAACTGGCTGGCGGTCTCGACAGACAGTGGTTCCGCAATCCTGAAGTCAATTCCACAGTCGTGTCTGGACAGTATCGATCAGTTGTCCAAAATATATCTCGTCGGCGCCGCGGTTAATTCCAGCCGCATGACAGCGCAGGATCTCAACGATTTGTTACAGGCGCTTCAAAGCCAGATGGAAGACGCGCTGTCTTTTGAAGGCCCGCTGTCAGACGTTTTCAAAAAGCAGATTCAGACGCTGACCGATTCCATTTCGCAGTCGCTCAAGCGTTATCAAAAAGACCGGCTCACGTTCCTGCTGGGGCTGAACTTTAATCCGCAGTCCGGATTCAAACTGGACGTCGCTCTTTGTACAGAACCAAACACGGAAACGGCGAAGCAGTTCAGCCAATACAAATCTTCCACAACGCACCTGGCGGGATTTTACAATCCCGGCAGCGCCGCGGCTCTGTCGGTTTCCAGCCAGGGCCGACTGGCGATTTTCAACAATCAGCAGGAAACCTTCAAAGCTCTCCAAATCGAGATTAATAAACAAATCGAAAAGAAATATACAGACGAACGCAAGAGAAACGAAGTCAAACGGTTTGCCGACGCCCTGACGGCGATTGTCGCCAAAACGTTTTCCGACTCCAACAACGAAACGGCAATTACCGTTTACGCTGAACCTGACCGCGGCGCAACGGTTCTCGCAGCAGTCTTTTGCAAAGACGCTCAGGAAATCGAAAACATGCTCTTTGACTTCATTAAAAACGAAATTCTCAGCGGCAGCAGAACCATGTTTTCCTGCTATAACGGGTCAAAGCGCAACGCGGCGATTGTCAACGACGTCAAAATTCACACGTTGACATTTACCCTGTCGAAAGAAGATAAAAACTACGAGCTGTGGCGCAAACTGCTCAACAGCGACGACGTTGTAATCGCGTTCGGATTCGGGAAAAACATCGTCTGCGTCTCGGTTGGCGCCGACTCTCTCAATCAGCTCAAAACGGCTCTGGAAAACAACGGACCCGCGCAGGCGTCGCCGATATTCCAGTACAACGTTCAGTACGGAACGCTGGCGCGATTTATCGAAGCCTATAATCTCTTGACAGGAGACGACGCGAAAGAAATCGCCAAATTCAAAAAGGCGATGGGAAAACAGTTCAACGCCCCATGTCAAAAGACGTCTGTCCTGTTTGTAGAACAGACGCCTTCCGCTTGCGCGATTCGCTATCAGGAAGAAATCCCCTTCGACGTTATCAAGTTTGTAACGAAGTACATGAAGCTTGGGGATTAGGGATGAGCTTTTAGCTTCTAGCTCCTAGCTATTAGCTAATGGCTAGAAGCTCTCTATTTAGCATAACCCATCACTTTCATCCATTCGTAGACGCGGTTGAGCCAGTCGCCGACGTGGTTGTTTGTCGGGTTCGCTCCGAAACCGTGATTGACTTTCGCGAAGATGTGCAGTTCCGCTGGAATGCCCATGCTCTTGAGTTTGCTATAGACCGCAACCGATCCCATAGAGGCGTAGACGTCATCGTCGCCGTGAATGAAGCACATTGGCGGAGTGTTGGCGTCAAAGGCGAAATCGTCTAC
>JAZUMX010000782.1:0-8689 GCA_045603865.1 Thermoguttaceae bacterium | reverse complement strand
TCCGTTACCGCCTTCCATTTGTTGACGAGAACTTTGGTTTCTAATGGTACTGTGAAAGCGTAACTGCGAAGCTGACGCTTCTCCGTTACCGTCTTCCATTTGTTGACGAAATCATTGATTTCTAATATAGTCATAAACATTTAAATATTCTTCGTCATTAAAGACATATCTTTTACTTGATTTTCTCGTCCAGATTTTAACGCTTTTTTCAAATTCTCCAGATTTGTGCAGCGCATTTGTTGCAGCTGCTTTTAATGCAGTTGCTACATAATCAAGCGAATAGTTGTTAGCAGATAATAGAATGTGAACATGGTTTGATTGGACGGCAACTATATGAAGTATCCAACTGTTCTTTTCACAATGACTTTTCAGCGCGTCATGAACTATCTGTCTTTGATTAGTTGAAAGAACAATTGGAGGATTTTTCATTTCTGATTTATCAAAATCTTCCCAATTTGAATTAATTCCTATATATTCTCCTTTTCGATTGACAGAACCCTTTTCGCAACCATGAAGTCGCGATCCTCTGGTTGTAAAAGTTATAAAATACGCATAAGGATCTGAATATATCATCTTATTCCCGATAAATCAGCGCGGTGGCGTAGACTTCCAGAAGAACTTGTTCTCCGACGGGGCCGACGCCTTCGCCGGTCTTGGCTTTTAGTCCGATGGATTCCGCCGGGACGTCGAGAAGACGGGCGATGTTTTCTCTGATCGCGGCAACGTACGGCAGGAGTTTCGGTTTCTGCGCCAGGACGACCGCGTCGAGGTTGCCCAGCTTGTATCCTTCCGCCTGAATTTTGTCCCAGATAATCTGTAGCATCTCCCCGGAATTGCGGCCGCGGTTCTCCTCTGCCGTGTCGGGAAACATCTGTCCGATGTCGCCCATGGCGGCGGCTCCGAGCAAGGCGTCTGAAATGGCATGAAGAAGAGCGTCGGCGTCGGAATGTCCCTGTAACGACTTGTTGTGCGGGATATGCACCCCGCCGAGAATCAGACCGTCGCCGTCGATGAGTTTATGGGAATCGTAGCCCAAGCCAATTCGGGGAATAGTTGTCATGGAAGTAATATGGTTGAGGAAATAGGTGGTTTGGTAATCAGACAGTCCGGACACGGATTTAGGCGAGCCGGGGCGCGTTAGCCCCCGGGAAAATACGGATATTCACCGATTGTTTTATTTAGATTCATTCATCAATTGACTAATCCAAAAATCTTGATTTTAAAAATTAAGTTATTATTCAGGATTAATAATCGGCGCGAATCCGTCACATCCGTTAGATCCGTGTGCTAACTAGCTATGAACCCAAACGGAACGTTGCAAGGTTTACCGGTAAATACACGAAATGCGGAATTGATTTTGAGTTCAATCCCGCATTTCGTGTTATTTGTTACAAGTTATTTGCTGAACTTAGTCTTTGACTTCAAATTCGGCGTCGATCGTGTCGTCGTTTTTGGAGTCGGAGCTGGAGTCGCTCTGAGCGGACGCGCCCGGTTGCGGACCAGCGCCGGCGGCGGAACCAGCAGCCTTTTCGTACAGCGTTTTGCTAAAGGCGTGAGACGCCTGTTCCAGCTGGCTGACGGCAGACTTGAGGGCGTCGGCGTCGGTTCCTTTCATGGCTTCCTTGACCTTGTCGATAGCGGAAGTCATAGCATCTTTATCCGCCGCGGAAATGGAGGCTTCGTTTTCCTTCATGAGCTTTTCCAGCTGCCAGACCATGGAGTCCGCCTTGTTGTGCAGTTCGGCGAATTCACGGCGTTTCTTGTCTTCGGACGCGTGAGCGTCGGCGTCGCGGCGCATCTTTTCGATTTCTTCGTCGCTCAAGCCGGAACTCTGTTCGATGGTAACTTTCTGTTCCTTGCCGGTTCCCTTGTCTTTCGCCTTGACGGAAACGATGCCGTTGGCGTCGATGTCGAAAGTAACTTCAATCTGCGGGACGCCGCGGGGCGCCAGCGGGATGCCTTCCAGGTTGAACTGACCCAGCAGTCGGTTGTCTGCCGCCATCTCGCGTTCGCCCTGATAGACTTTAATTGTAACAGCCGTCTGGTTGTCGTCTGCGGTGGAAAAGACCTGTGACTTTTCCGTCGGAATGGTCGTGTTGCGTTCGACCAGTCGCGTCATAACGCCGCCGAGGGTTTCAATGCCCAAAGACAGCGGGGTAACGTCGAGCAGAAGAACGTCTTTGACGTCGCCAGCCAAAACGCCGCCCTGAATTGCCGCGCCGACTGCAACTACTTCGTCCGGGTTGACGCCCTTATGCGGGTCTTTGCCGAAAATCTCCTTGACCAGTTCCTGAACCTTCGGGATTCGGGACGATCCGCCGACCAGAACGACTTCGTCGATGTCTTTGGCGGACAGGTTGGAGTCCTTCAAGCAGTCCAGAACCGGGCGCTTGCAGCGTTCGATGAGGGAATCCGCCAGCTGTTCAAACTTGGCGCGGGTGATGTGCTGCTGCAGGTGTTTCGGACCGGAGGCGTCAGCGGTGATAAACGGCAGGTTGATGTCGGTGCTTTGAGCGGAGGACAGTTCGCACTTCGCTTTTTCGCACGCTTCCTGCAGACGCTGAAGAGCCATCGGGTCTTTGCGGAGGTCAACGCCGTTGGACTTCATGAATTCGTCTGCGACGTAGTCGATAAGGGCTTTGTCGAAGTCGTCGCCGCCGAGGTGTCCGTCGCCTTTGGTTGCGACTACCTGGAAAACGCCGTCTGCAACGTCCAGAATGGAAACATCGAACGTACCGCCGCCGAGGTCGAAGACGCAAATCTTCTGCTGAGCTTTTTTATCCAGGCCGTAAGCCAGAGACGCTGCCGTCGGTTCGTTGATGATTCGCATTACTTCCAGACCAGCGATCTGTCCGGCGTCTTTGGTTGCCTGACGCTGAGCGTCGTTGAAGTAAGCGGGAACGGTAATAACCGCCTTGTTGACTTTGTGACCGAGGTAGGATTCCGCCGCTTCCTTGAGCTTGCGAAGAACCTTGGCGGAGATTTCAGACGGCGTGTATTCTTTGCCGTTGACTTCTACCTTGACGTAATCGTCGCCTGTTCCGATAACCTTGTACGGAACCATCTTTTCTTCGACTGCAACTTCGTTCTGACGGCGGCCCATGAATCGTTTAATGGACGAGATGGTTCGCTTCGGGTTGGTAACAGCCTGTCGTTTGGCGGGTTCGCCGACGATGGTTTCGTTGTCGTCGTTAAACGCGACGACGCTGGGGGTTAAACGGTTTCCTTCCAGGTTTGCAATAACCGTGGGTTCGTTGCCTTCCATAACAGAAACGACCGAGTTGGTGGTTCCTAAGTCAATGCCGATGATTTTTTCGCCTTTAGCCATAATATTGTTCTCCTTAAATTTTTTGTTTTTTTGATTATATACACGTCAGAAACCCGTCAGACCGCTTGAACGATTTTCGATTTTCGGATACAATCCGAAGAAAGCTGCGAGCGCCGGGTTGTTAGTTGCGAGAGTAAATTCGTTGAGGCGAATGCGACAACTCATTACATCTGGCTCCTAACTGACCTGTTTTCTCCCGCTCCTGTTGGGGCGGTTTCCAGACGTCAGTATCAAATTGCAATTTCCGTGCCAAAACAAAATTGAATCGCAAAATAATTTATAACTCGTTATAAAACAACGGATTGCGATTATTTTTGACGCCGTCTCCCGCGGTGAGCGTTTCCCGTTCTGCCAATTTGGCAGGGGGAAGAAATGGATTGAAAGGCGGTAATGGAGCGACCAACGGGAGCGAAATTACGCTTTCGCCGAAGGCGAACCTATTGCGAGACGGCGAGGAATTTTTAAACACGAAATACACGAAATACACGAAAATGACGAAAGAATTTTAAAATATATTTTTTAAAATTTTCGTGTTTTTTCGTTCTATTCGTGTTTTTCGTGTTAAAACTTCAATGATTCACGAATGATTATTGATTTGTCAATTAACCAATCGGCGTGAATCCGTTTAATCCGTTAAATCCGTGTGCGGGCTGACCTGCGAACACCCTTTAGATTTCCCGATTTCACCATGGCAAAAACTTCAAACAATTCCAAGTCGAGTAAGAATCAAAAAACTGTACAAGTCAAAGCGAAGGGGAGCAAAGGGAAAGGGAACGGCGCGAACGGCAAGCGTTCTGAACAGGCGTCGCCGAGCGTTTCGCAAAGCAAGGCGCTTTCCCCCGCCGGGTCGGATTTGGCGGAGCTGCGTTCTCAGCTGGTCGAGGCGGACAAGGCGCTTCTCGACGCTCTGAATAAAAAGATCGAGCTGGAACGAAAGTACTTTGAACTCAACTGCGGACAGAGTAAAACTGTAACAGGCAAAGGCGACGGCGCGGACGGCAAGTCAGCGATGGCGTTGGGGTCTCGGTATACGGACTGGAATCTGGACCATCAGCGGATTGAGAGCATGGCGTTGTGCGCGCGCCGGCAGAGCGGGGGGGCGTCGGAGAACTGCGTTCGAGCCGTCTTTCGTGAGGCGTTGGGCGACGTCCGCGCCAGCGTTCATCCAACTCGCGTTGCGTATCTGGGTCCGCAGTTCAGCTTTACGCATTTGGCGGCGCTGAAGTATTTCGGAACCGGGGTGGAGCTGATTCCCGTTTCCAGCATCGCCGGGATTTTCGAACAGGCGCAGTCCGGCGAATGCGATTTCGGCGTCGTTCCGATTGAGAATTCCACCGACGGGCGCATTGTCGACACGCTGGACATGTTTACGAAAACGAAAATCAAAATCAGCGGCGAGTCGATAATTCCGATTTGTCATTGTCTGATCGGGAACCTGCCTCGAAGCAGCATTAAAACCGTCTACAGCAAAGCGCAGGCGCATTCTCAATGCCGAAACTGGCTGGCGAAATGCCTGTCCGGGGCGGAACTGGTTCCGTGCAGCTCGACGACGCAGGCGGACGAACTGGCTCTTGCCGGGGCGGACAACGGCGTTGCCGCGATCGCGTCTCTGGAAGCCGCCAAGGCGTACGAGGTGGATGTGTTAGTCGAAAACATTGCCGACAACCCGGACAACCGCACCCGCTTTGTCGTTTTGAGCAAGAATTCTTACGACCGCAAGGGCAACGACAAGACCGCGCTCATGTTCCAGTTAAAGCACGTTGCCGGGTCGTTAGCGGACGCGTTAAACATCTTTAAGAGAAACCATCTCAATCTGACCTGGATTGAATCGTTCCCGGTACACGGAACCGACAACGAATACCTGTTCTTTGCTGAAATGGAAGGGCACTTTAAGGATCTGAAGATCCGCCGCGCCATCGACGCTCTGGGTAAACGTTCAGTGCGGCTGGAAATACTGGGGTCGTACCCGGCAGCAAAATAGCGTTTCCCGGGGAATGCGGCGGCTTGACGCCACCTTGTCCAATGACCCGTTAAAAATCTTCGATAAGCCCGGATCGCGGCAGCCCCCTGCCGCAAAAGAAGTCTCACGCAAAGTTCGCGAAGTTCGCAAAGTTTTAAAAAAACAGACGCGAAGCGTTCGCCTGGAACCGCGTAGGCGGTTTAATATTTCTAGCCGTGGGGTTTAACCCACGGATTAGAGATTTAACAATAAAAATATCGTTAAACACACGTTTTCATATCGCACTCTTTACTGGGACGAGAGAAAATGATACTGATCAACCCCTTATTTTTAAGATTATTACGCCATGACTCCAAAACCGTTTGACGAGCATTTGTCCGCCGCTATGAATCAACTTCAGAAACTGCATTGGAAGAATTTTCTGATGTTGATTGTTTCGACGTTAATCAATACCGTGGGGGTTGGATTCTTTTTGGTTGCTGGAAAGCTCATTGACGGCGGTTTTTCAGGAACGTCAATTCTGTTCAATTACATTACCGCAGACGCCGAGTTCTATAAAAGTTTCGGGCTGCCGGAAATTCCAATTTCCGTTTTTCTGCTGGTTTTGAACATTCCGCTGTTTTTATTTGGAGCGAGAAAAATCGGTTTGAATTTTATGATTTACTCGATTTTTGCCATCTCTCTTTTTTCGTTCTGGATGTTCGTCTTTGGAAACGTTCAGATTCATACGCAAAATTTGCTTTTAACCGCTGTTTTTGGCGGATTGTTGTCCGGGGCTGGTTCAGGACTGACGATTCGATACGGCGGCTGTTTGGACGGCGTTGAGGTGGCGGCGGTTTTAATTAATAAAAAAACCGGGTTGTCTGTCGGAACAATCGCAATGATCTACAACGCGATTATAATGTCAGCGTCCATGCCTTTGGTTAGCGTCGACAATGCGCTGTTTTCCATTCTGGCTTACGGCGTCGGCTTGAAAGCTGTTGACTTCATGGTCGAAGGACTGGATCGCGGAAAGGCTGCGATTATCATTTCGGACAGAGGCGAAGAAATCGCTCAAGCTCTTTCGACTGCCATGGAACGCGGCGTTACAATCTGGGATGTTACGGGATTTTACGCTCAGCAGAAAAAGCAGGCGCTGTACTTTGTCGTAAACAGATTTGAGGTTGTTCGATTAAAAGAAATTGTTTACGCCGTCGACCCGATGGCTTTTGTCTCGTTTAATGAAGTTTCTGAGATTATCGGTCGTTCCGGTGAAAAGCGTCAGTTTTCCAAATTATAGTTTTAACTGTTTAACAGACGTATATGGCATATACGGACGTCATTTCAATATATTCGTATGAAAACCGTGAGAGCGCGTTAGCCGCTCCGCCCCCGAAGTCCGGCAGCGAGGCGCCGCTCCCAGTCCGCGCTGCCGCGGTGCGAAGGCGCACACCCAGTAAAAACCGCTCCCGTTGGTCGCTTGCGTCTTGACTATTTATATTGAGAGGTAACAATATGACATTTCAATTATGCGATACTGTTGAACTTTTGGAACCTTATTATTCGACAGATGAATACGATGACGACGTCGAAGCAGGGGAGATTGGAACAATCGTTGACGTTATCAACGACGGCGAAGCGTTTCGAGTTGAATTTATTTATGAAGATTCTGAAAGATTAGGTATGACAAAAGCGTTGCTTGTTCTTTATCCGAATCAGATTCGTCCATACGTTTCAAAAGGAACAAGCGAACAAGAGTGGATTCGACTGGAAGAAATGGCGGAAGCGTTCTTAGCAAAACTAAACAGCAAACATAATAACGAGAATCATAATGATTGAATCAAGGTTTAACGAATTGAAGAAGATTTATGAAACTCTTAACCCGTATTACGATGCTCGTCAAGAAGATTACTGGAATCAACTAACTTCTTTGTTTACAGAAAACGAAGAGGAAACAATTCGTTTTTTGGATAACTGCTCAGAAGAAGACGCAGAGATTGCCAGCGAGGTTTTTGATGACGTTGCTAAAGTTTTGCAAAGTCTCAAATTCATTGATTGTCTGCATCGGTTGGAGAAGAAATTTCCTGATTCCACAATAGCGTATTCTGTGAGATATGCGGAATCCTTTACAGACGTATTCGAACAAGAAAACGAGTAATGGTAAAATCGCTCGAAAAAGACGCCAGATAACACAAATACTAACTCTAAGTGGGGACTTTTCGCTTGCACTTGACAATTTATATTGAGAAGAAAAATGAAATATAGTTTATTTGATATCGTTGAGCTTTTGGAACCTTATTATTCGACAGATGAATTCAATGAAGACGTCGAAGCTGGAGAGCGTGGAGCTATTGTTGATATTATCAACGATGGCGAAGCCTTTCGGGTTGAGTTTACTTATCACGATCCTGATAGATTAGGCGTTACTAAAGCGCTGCTGCTTCTTTTTCCGAATCAGATTCGTCCATACGTTTCCAAGAAATGAATGTAGGTTATAGCGCCGCCTATTCAACCAGATTCTTTATTGCCTGAAAGCTGCCGTCGGGACGCATGGCAAGAATGGCTTTCAGAACGCCGGCGGCATCCAAACCGGCAAGCGGTGCGCCGGGGACGGTCTGCGGCGGGGCGGCTAAAGGAATGAACTTTCCCTGTCGGAGGTTGTAAATCTGCGATTCTGTCAGTGTGACTTGTGGCAAGTCCGGGCAGCCTGTCAGCGGAGGAAGAAGCCGGTAGGGGAATTCGCCGTTACATTCGCTTGCCGGGACGGGGTCGTCGCTGTCTTCCAGACGGAAAAGACCCACTTGCGTTCTGGTCAGCGCGGACATGACGGCTTCCGTGCCCGCCGATCGGGCGACGTCCCGCCCCCAGGATCGAACGTACGTCCCGGAAGAGCAGACAAGCTCCCATTTCATAACCGGGTACTGGTAGTCCAGCAGGGTCGCAGAGTAAATCGTGATTTCTCGCGCTGCCAGGTCGACGTCTTTTCCCTTTCGAGCGAGTTTGTACGCCGGCTGACCGTTGATTTTCAGCGCAGAATAAATCGGCGGCTTTTGCATGATAACGCCCGTCCAGAGCTGGGCGGCGGACAGCAGACTTTCTCTTGTGGGAATCGCCGGGTTCTCCAGCTCGACAACCGCGCCCTCAACGTCTTCCGTATCAGAGGAACGCCCTAAAAGAAATTCCGCCCGATAGGTTTTCCGCCCCTCTTGAGCGTACTCGATAAGCCGGGTTGCGCTTCCAACCGTAATAACCAGAACGCCGTTGGCTAACGGGTCGAGCGTGCCGGCGTGCCCGATTTTCGTCTTTCGAGGCAGCATGCGCCGAACGACGTTGACCGCGTCGCGCGACGTAATTCCAGAGGGTTTATTGAGGTTGATGAATCCGTTCATGGGGGGGAAGTAGGCAGTAGGCAGTAGGGAAGG
>JAZUMX010000781.1:0-5305 GCA_045603865.1 Thermoguttaceae bacterium | reverse complement strand
TTGGCTCACAGAACGACATGGCTACGATCCGACTTGGCTGCTTTTTAATGGTCAATACGGGCGACGAGATCGTTCGGTCAGCGTCCAATCTGCTTACCACCGTTGCGTGGCGAAGAAATGGAAAAGTCTGTTACGCGCTGGAAGGGAGCGTCTTTGTTGGCGGCGCGGCTGTGCAGTGGATTCGCGACGGCTTGAAGCTGGAATCCGTCAAAACGTCGGCGGATATCGAGCCGCTGGCGGCAACCGTTCCCAATACCGGCGGGGTTTACTTCGTCCCTGCGTTGACCGGGCTGGGCGCTCCGTGGTGGAATCCCAACGCCCGCGGCGGAATTCTCGGTATAACCCGAGGCACGACGACGGCGCATATCGCCCGTGCCGCTTTGGAGGGGATTGCGTTTCAGGTCAACGATTTGACAGAGGCGATTGAATCCGACTTAACCGCCTTGGGCATGACAATCGACCAAATGCGCGTTGACGGCGGTGCGACTGCTGACGACCTTCTGATGCAATTTCAAGCTGATCTGTACGGGAAAGAAATCGTCCGTCCGGCGGTTTTGGAATCGACCGCTTGTGGAGCCGCCTATTTGGCGGGCTTGGGCGCTGGCGCGTGGAGTTCAGAAGAAGAACTCGCTCAAAACTGGACGGCGCAAAGGATATTCAAACCGCAGATGAACCCGGACGAAGCGATACGAAGAATTCAGCAATGGAAAAAAGCCGTCAGCCGATGTCTGGACTGGGAGGAGAATAATTCGTAACGCGGAATTATTTTCTCCTTGCCTCTTGAAAAATAATTTGTTTTGATGTAAAATATATAGGCATTAGGCAGTAGTTAGCTACTAGCTATTAGCTGCTAGCCATTAGCTTGGGTATTGGCGCTTCTCGGCGTTAATTGTTAAAGTTTGTATCAAAAATCACAAAGCTAGAAGCTAGTAGCTAAAAAGCTGACTCGCAACTATTATCATTGTTAACTAACCCAATAAATCCCAACTATGGAAAAACGCTGTTTAAAATGCGGCAAAATGATTACGATTCCAGAAGATAGCGAAGTGAATCGTATTGAATGTCCGAACTGCGGTTGTCCTTTTAAGCTCGTTAATAAAACGCTTATTCGAGAAAAGCAGAACGTTGACCTCGGCATGCCGGAAGAGAATATTGAAAAGCGGGATTACGCCCCGATAACCGGCAAAAACAACGGCGAATTGGTTGACGACAAGCCCAGCGAAGAGCAAACCAAACCCAGTTCCGGGCTTTGGGGCGCAATTAAACGACTTTTTGGCAATTAGCAATTTTCAATTAGCAATTAGCAATTGGCGCAAGCGTAATTTCATCTCGCAACTCGCCACTCGCAACTTACCACTATATCTTAAAGGAGCGCTCATGAACAAGAATCGACTTTCCCGCCGTAACTTTCTTAAATCGACAGCGGCTTTTGCCGCGTTTGTTTCCGCCGGATCCCTGGCGTATTCAGAATCCCCGGAAGTCTTTAACAACGCGCCGGTCAGCCCTCTGAAAATTCCCGGCTGGCGTCGCGGACACCTTCATCAGCACTCGTTCTGGTCTGACGGCTCTGCGACGCTGGAAGAGGCGTGCTCTCTCTATCGCGACGCCGGGTACGAATTCGTCGTTCCGTCCGACCACGGCAGATTCCAGGCGGATACCGACAAATGGTTTACTCTTGAAGGTCCGAAACGAGCGGCTTACGAACGCGGTCAGGAGCGTTACCATTTCCCCATGGAGACGAAGGAAGAGGGCGGCAAGCTTCAACTCCGAATGAGAAACTTCGATGAGCTTTCCACGCTGCTCAATCAGGAAGACCGATTCCTGCTCATCCCCGGGCACGAACTGACAACGCACGGCGCCGACGGCGTACAGGTGCACTCTAACCTGATTAACTCCCGGGCGGAAGTAACTCAGGAACTCGTCGACAAACTGGAAGGACAGGCGCCGGCGATGTACATGAGCCGAAGAATTGAAGGTGACAAGATGTCGCCCCATTGCTCCGGGTATGAGTCGGTCAGCTGGTCTTTGCGAGCGATTAAAGAAATGATCGGCAACCAGCCCCAAGATGAAGTCTTTTTCCAATTTAACCACCCGGACTGGATTTGGTACGACGTTCAGCCGGAATGGCTTTGCGAACAGCCGGAAATTCGGTTCTTTGAACTGATCAACTGCGGTCCAAATTTCCCGGGGCGTCCGGACTTCTGGACGACGGAAAAGTTCTGGGACATTATCAACGCCTTCCGCGCCGACAAAAATCAGCCGCTGATCATGGGAACCGCGACAGACGACACGCACAACTATCAGCCTTTCTACAAAGATTTTGACACTGCCGCCGGCGGCTCGGTCATGGTTCGCTGCGAAACGCTCAACGCTGTCGATTTGATGAAGGCTCTCAACCGCGGCGACTTCTATGCGGCTGTCGGCGTTTGGCTGGACGACGTTCAGTTCGATAAATCGACCGGAACGCTGGCGGTTGACGTCCATGCGGAAAAAGACGTCAATTACAAGATCGACTTCATCGGAACGCGCCGCGGGTTCGACAAGACGTTCAGGACGATTGACTCGCCCAAAGAGGGCAAATTCCCGGCGAGAAAGATTAATGTGTATTCCGAATCCGTCGGCGAGGTCTTTAAGACGGTCGAAGGAACTCACGCTGAGTATACCATGCCGGACGACGATCTTTACGTCCGCGCCCGCATTACAGCGATGATTCCCGCTCGCTGCACCATGCGCGGCAAGCCGGATCATCCGACTTGCTGGACGCAGCCGGTTCAGAAATAATAATGGCGAGCCGGGGTGCGTAAGCCCCCGGAATATAACAGACTAATTTCATCGTTTCGATCGGTAGCGTAACATCAGTTTGCGTTACTGACCGAAACGTTCTACAAACGATCCCGTTGACTTTTTTATTCAGCTCTATCTTGCAACAGGAGAAGAATTATCATGAAACCTTTTCAAAATAACGGTTTGTTGTTTATTGCTCTTTTGGTCGTATCCCTGTTTTTGCCAAGCGGCGGTTTCAGCGCTGAAAAAACTGAAGCTGAATCGTCACGCCATACCAGTCCGAAAATATTAACCTTGCTGATTTACAATCACGTTGACAAACAAAGCGTTCAACGTTTTGAGCAGATGTTCAAAACGGGAGAATTCGACTTTGATTTTTGTTTAAAAGAAAGACCATTTTTCTGCTTTGGCGGCAACGTTCTTCATTATGCGGCTCTGAAAGGCGATCTGAAACGGGTTAAGGAACTAATCGCTAAAGGCGCTGATATAAACGCAACAGGGGCTTTTAAACAGACCGTTTTGCATTACGCCGCCGAAAGCGGGAATCTGGAATTGGTACAGTGGCTCATAGAGCAGGGCGCAGACAAAAACGCAATGACCGAATTTAGATGGACGGTGTTACATTCTGCCGCCGTCAGCGGGAATATGGAGTTGGTTCAATGGCTGGTCCAACAGGGAATGGACGTCAACGCGAACGCTGCATTTGGAACGTCGCTGCACCCCGCTGCAGTTAGCGGAAATCTGGAAATGGTTCAGTGGCTCGTTGAGCAGGGCGTCGATATAAAAGAAAAAGCCAATTTCGGGAACGCTTTGAATTACGCCGCCGAAAGCGGAAATCTGGAAATGGTTCAGTGGCTTGCGGAAAAAGGTCTGGATATCAATACAAAAGTAGCTTTTGATATGACGTCGCTGCATATCGCCGCTGAAAGCGGAAATCTAAAGCTGGTTCAATGGCTCGTCGAGCATGGCGCGGACCTCAACGCGGTTTCAGAATCCGGTTATACAGCCGTGTATTTCGCCGCCTTAAGCGGGAATCTGGAAATGGTTCAATGGCTGACAAAGCAAGGATTAAATCTCAAAGCAAAAAACAACGAAGGAGACTCTGTCATTCATTTTGCCGCCAGAAGCGGAAATACGGAATTGGTTCAATGGCTAATTGAACAAGGGTTTGACGTCAACGAAAGAAACAAAAATGGATACACGCCGTTACATAACGCCGCTGTAAGCGGAAATCTGAAAATGGTTCAGTGGCTGGTCGAACATGGCGCTGACGTCTCCGCAAAAGGCGCTGGGGGAAAAAGCGCCGCGGACTCCGCTCTTGAATATAACAATCCGGACGTTGCTCAGTGGCTTATGAAACAGAGCAAAAAAGAATAAATGCAATAGCGTCTATCGTCGCCAGTAATTCCGGGGACAAACGCTCCCCGGATTACCGTCAATCCTGATTACTCTCCGTTTGTTCATCGAGAATCTTTGAAAGTTCTTCCGAGTCGATGACTTCTTTTAACAGCAGAGCTTCTGCCAAGGCTTCCAGTTTGAACCGGCAGTTTTCCAGAATCTTTTTGGTTTCGTTGAACGCCGTTTCCATGATGTATTCGACTTCAGCGTCGATTTTCGCTGCGGTGTTTTCTGAGAGGGCGGACGATTTCGCAACATCTTCTCCGCTGATAAACGAAGTCTCTTTTGTCCGAAGGCTCAAGCGTCCCAGTCGGCTCATGCCGTAGTCCATAACCATGCTTCGGGCAAGGTCTGTCGCCCGCTGGAGGTCGTTTTGCGCCCCAGTGGAGATGTCGTTGAAAACCATCTGTTCGGCAATCGTGCCAGCCAGATAAACCATGATTCGGCTTTCCAGCTGGGATTGAGTAACGAGGTATCGATCTTCGTCCGGTCGCTGAAGCGTGTATCCTAACGCCGCCAGACCGCGGGGAATGATGGAAACCTTATGAACGGGATCGGTATTGGGAAGCAGATGCGCCGCCAACGCGTGAGCGCTTTCGTGATATGCCACTCGACGCTTTTCGTCCGGGTGCATAACGCGCTGTTTCTTTTGCAAGCCGGCTGTAACGCGTTCGATACCCTCGTTGAGTTCTTCTTTTGTAACGAAGTCTTTGCCTGCTCTTGCTGCCAACAGCGCCGCCTCATTAATCAGATTGGACAGATCAGCGCCGGCAAAGCCGCTTGTCATGGACGCGATTTCCTTCAGGTCGACTTCCGGATCCAGTTTGACTTTCTTTGCGTAGATTTCCAGAATCGCGATTCGTCCGAGCAGGTCTGGGCGATCGACCAGAACGTGACGGTCGAATCGTCCGGGACGCAGCAGCGCCGGGTCAAGGGTTTCCGGTCGGTTGGTCGCGCCTAAAACGATAACGCCGTTGTTGTCCGGGAACCCGTCCATTTCCACCAGCAGGGCGTTGAGCGTCTGTTCGCGTTCGTCCTGACCGCCTGTAACGTTTTCAGACCGGGTTTTGCCTAACGCGTCCAACTCGTCAATAAAGACGATGCACGGAGCGCAATCCGCCGC
>JAZUMX010000780.1:0-2344 GCA_045603865.1 Thermoguttaceae bacterium | reverse complement strand
TTCAGACTTTGATCCCTCCGGAACGGATTTATCTGTCAACCAACGCCCGGCTGGCGCAGCCGCTGCTGGACGCCGTCGAGGTTCTTCCGCCGGAATCCGCTATCGTGGAACCGGCAGGGCGAAACACAGCCGCCTGTATTGCCCTGGCGGCGGTGCATTGCTTGAAAAAAGACCCGGACGCAACGATGGTTATTCTCACTTCCGACCACCGCATCGCTCCAGAAGAGGATTTTCAGAACTGCGTCAAGGCGGCGGCGGAACTGGTTGAGCAAGATTCAAGTCGGCTGATTACCTTTGGAATCGTCCCGCGATGGCCGTCGGAATCCTACGGGTACATTCACCGCTGTTCCGGCTCCGGGGAAATCGTCAGCGGCGTAAACGTCTATAAAGTCAAAGAATTCAAAGAGAAACCGTCCCGCGACGTGGCGGAGTCGTTCCTCAAAGACGGGCATTATTTCTGGAATTCCGGCATGTTCGTCTGGAAAGCTCAAACGATTCTGGATAATATCGCCCAATTTGAACCAGAACTCGGCGCGGCGTTTGACGCTATCGCCAAAGCGTGGGATTCCGACCCGGAAACGCGGCAAAAAGTTCTCACTCAGCAGTTTGCCGCCATGAAAAGCATCTCCATCGACTACGCCGTCATGGAGCGTTCTCCCAACGTCAGCGTTGTGGAGGCGTCGTTTGACTGGGACGACATCGGCTCCTGGACGTCGCTGGAACGGCTGTCCAAGCAGGACGAACAGGGAAACACGATTCAGTGCAAGCGATACGTCTGCGTCGATACCGAAGGAACGATCGTCCGCTGCAGCGACCCCAATCATCTTATTGCCACCGTTGGCGTGCGAGACTTGGCGATTATCGAAACGCCGTCCGCGACTCTGGTTATCAACAAAAAGAACGAAGAAGCCGTCCGAAAAGCCGTCGAACAGATTAAGGAAAACGACTGGACGCAGTGGCTGTAGGGAGTGGCGAGTGATTGGAAGGCGGTAATGGAGTTCGCCAAAGGCGAACGGAATTACGCATTCGTCGGAACGACGAACCCTATCTTCTAAATTGTAATTTCTTAATTATTAAACCGCTGCGCGGTTTTACCGGGGGCTTACGCACCCCGGCTCGCCTTGACAATGTGTATATGATTCTACCGTCAGTTGGCAGGCGTCTGAAAATAATCAACGCTCGTTGGTTCCTCTCGTTCGGCGCTTTGCCAACGTTGTTGTCGATTATTCAACCGTAACCAAGGAGATGAAATATGACTTGCACAATTTACAATCCCGCTCTTAACCGGGAAATGGATCGTCTGTTTGACAACCTTCTGGAACGAACCGGTCTGATTCAGGGCGACCGCTACGCTTCCATTCCCGTTTGCATCTGGGAAGAACCCGATCGATACTGCATCGAACTGGACTTACCGGGCGTTAAAAAAGAAGATATTCAGGTGTCCGTTCAGAAGGGCATGCTTCGCATTACCGCACAACGCCATTGCGAAGAAGTCGAAAACCGCAAATGCTGGCGCGACGAACGCCTTTACGAGAAGTTTGAACGCACGTTTACTCTGCCGGAATCCGTCGAAACAGACAACGTCGACGCGGAATTCGTCAACGGCGTTCTGATTCTCTATCTGAAGAAAAAACCGGAATCGAATCCGATGCCGGTGCAGATTAAATAGGGGGTTTTGAGTGATTGGAAGGCGGTAACGAAGCGACCAACGGGAGCGGAGTTACGCAGTTCGCCGAAGGCGAACCAAAACGTTGGTAATACCATTGGTTTATAGCTGTTCTAACATTTTGTTCGCCGTTCCGGCGAATGCGTAATTCCGTTCGCTTCGCGAACTCCATTACCGCCTTTCATCCAATTGTTAGTCAAACAGATAATTGTACTTCCCCGGCGTCATGAGGTCAAACTTGACCTGGCGGACGAATTCCTTGCAGCCGGCTTGACGCTGAATTTCAATCAACGCGCCGATCTGTTCCTGAGACACGTAGGCGGCAATGCCGGCAAGTTTCTTTTCCAGCAGTTCTTCCGAAACGGTCGTACGCATGTCGGGCGGGGTAAGGAAATCGCTGTAGGTGGCGTACTCGTACAGAACGGGGAAGTCTTCCAGCGGAGCGCCCAGTTCCGGCCAGATGTTTCCCGTTGCGTGGAAGACGCTGATAATCATCTCGTTGTGAGCGGTGCGGTGATCCGGGTGGATGTCGGTGCAGGACGGCAGGAAGATTCTCGTCGGTCGAACCAGACGAAGCAGGGCTGTGTAGGAGTTCTGCAAGCCCGTTGCGCCGCTGATAACTGTCGGACCGGGCTGGTCGGTAAAGAAATGCCCGGTAAACTGGTCGACGCCGCTGTC
>JAZUMX010000779.1:0-2182 GCA_045603865.1 Thermoguttaceae bacterium | reverse complement strand
CCTTGTTCATTCTCATTTCGTACTGGGTCGCCCACCGATTTTCATACGGGACGTTTCCAATGAGCTTGCGAATAAACTCGTTTTGCGGATTCTCCCGCAGAGCCAGCATATAGAGTTCAAAAGCGTACGTCGCGTATTTAGACGCCGCGCATTTTTTCGCCAGAGAACACAGCTGGTCTGAATACTCCGTTCTCAGTTTGATAAACTGCGATCGCCATTTCTGAACGTTTTTACTTTTCAGCGAATCTTCCTCGCCCGGCTCGATTTTAATCGGCAGCAAGGCGTCCCAGCCGTACGCCGTCGTAATCTCGTACAGACAGATTCTGTCTTCCGGGAAATCCGTACTCCATTCCCGGGTTATCTTTTCCTGCTCAGGCAAACCGTTTTCAGCGCACCAGTCCGCCAGCGCGTCCAGCTTTGCCTTAAACTGCTGACAATAATAAGCCGCCTTCTGCTGCGGGAACTTAAACGACGGCTCCTGCTGAGCAAAACAAAGCGTCTGACCGGCAATCAAAAACAGCGTCGACAATAATATTGCAATCCGTCTCATAACGATCTATGGAAAAACAGGCGATTAGCGTATGGGTAATTCATTTTTATTATACCCTAATTTATCAGAATTATCGATTGTTGTCAACAACGCCGGGCAAATATTTTTTGCCTGTCTCCGTATTCTTGACATTGGAGCAAGATTGATTATAATTATCGACATACTCAAACCAATCAAACAGGAGACATTACATGACTATCGTTCCCTTTTGCGAACTGACGGAAGGACAGGAAGCCGACTTTTTCGCTGTCTTCGTTAAAAAAGAACTTAGAAACACGAGTCAGGGAAAACCGTACTATTCCATTACGATTCGCGACGCGGACCGGACGGTTACGTTTCCCGTCTGGAACGACTCGCCCTTTACTCCGCTGATTGAAAAGCTTGAGGACAACTCGTTTATTAAAGTTCGCGGCGTCTATCAAGTCAACGCCAAATACGGAGCGCAAGTCGAACTGATAAAAATGCGTCCTGTTCAGGACGGCGACCGTCAAGACGGGTTTGACGAAAAAATGTTTGTCGCTAAAAGCCAGTTTGACCCGGAAGAGATGTTTGCGGACATTCTCGCCATTCTCAAACAGGCAATCGGCGAAAACGACCCTCTATACACGCTGTGCGAAACGATATTCACCGAAAACAAAGAGAAGCTGCTGTCCCTGTCGGCGGCGTCGCATAACCATCACGCTTTTGTCGGCGGCTGGCTGGAACACACCAGAAACGTCCTGTACAACGCCGTCATGATGGCGAAACGTTACACAGAGATTTATCCCGAACTTTCACCGTCTCTGGACGTTGGACTCGTCGCCGCCGGCGCCGCTCTGCACGACATCGGCAAACTGGAAGAAATCGCCTTTGCCGGCGTCGGGTTTGAGTACACTGTCGAAGGAAATCTTATCGGACACATGCTCCAGGGACGCGACATCGTCCGCGATGCGTGTAAAAAACTCGGCTTTTCCGGACAGCGATACACGCTGCTGGAACACGTTATTATCGCTCATCAGCGGCTGCCGGAATGGGGCGCGCCCAAACCGCCCATGATTCCAGAAGCCCTGCTCGTCCATTACGCTGACGACGTCGACGCCAAATTCGCCATCATGTACAATCTGGAAAAAGAGATCGCCCCGGGAAAATTCTCGCCGTCCAAAAACACGATGGGGTACAAGGTCTATAGACCAGAGGAGTAGGGAGTGGTTAGTGGTTAGTGGAAAGTACGAGTTACGCTTGCGTCCTTACCACTTACCACTAAAAACTTACAACTATTCCCTATTGCCTACTGCCTCATTACCCCAATGTCCCTCAAACTCGGCACGCCGGGGACGGTTTTAATCCATTCGCGGCGGTCGAACGGCGTGCCGGCTGGGGCGGGGACGTGCGGCGTCGAAAAGGCGTTGTCAAGAAAAACGTTCCAGTCCCCGTTTCTCTGGAATGCCTTGCAGTCAATCGCAGCGTTGCCGAGTATGTAGTTTCTGTTATACGTCTGATGAATTCGATTCATGGTCGGATAGGTTTTGTGATACAGAGGGTTAACGTATTGAGAAAACCGTTGTATGAACTCTGAATAGCGCGAATTATTCCATGGGCTGAAGCTGAACGCGATATTGCAATCGACAAAAACGTTTTGCAGGCAGACGTTGT
>JAZUMX010000778.1:0-3514 GCA_045603865.1 Thermoguttaceae bacterium | reverse complement strand
CATGGCTACGATCCGACTTTTCTGTTGTCGTCTCCTTGCCGGAGGTTGAAAACCGCCGGTTATAGAAATGCAACCCCTTCGGGGTTAGGGGACATTTCGCGTCGTCCATTGCCGCCTGAAATTTCCCGATTTCAGGCGTTTATAAATATTTTTCTTCCCCCCCTTGATTTATTCTCATTTTTTTGTTATTATATTAATAATAAGTAACGTTTTTAGAACGTAACTTTAATGTTCGAAATGGAATGCAAATTGATAATCGGTTATCGTTTATGTTTCCATTCCTTGTTTAGCATTTCTTCTATGAACAGGAGTAAAAGCATGTTTTGTAGAAACTGTGGCAACGAAGTCAAAGGAATTGCCATTGCCTGTTTGAAGTGTGGTTGCAATCCGAATACCGGAACAAACTATTGTCCTAATTGCGGAGCAACGACCAGCGAAAACCAAATGGTTTGCGTTCATTGTGGCATAGGCTTGCAAAAAGTTGAAAAAAAGGAAGTTCCCACCGCAACATCAAATAAAAAGATTCATTCGCAAAAAGACAAGAATGCCGCCGGATTGCTTGCGTTATTCTTTGGTTCTTTGGGCGTTCATCAGTTTTATCTTGGCAACTATGCATCGGGCGCAATTAGAGCGCTCATGTTTGCATACAGTATACTTTTTGTTAACGTAACAGAGGACCCCGCTGTGGGAATTGCCGGTTTACTTACACTTGCGGGACTCGAAATTATTAATTTCATTGAGGCAATTAAATATTTTGTCTCCAGTCCGGAAGCGTTCAACAAAACTTACGTTCAAGGAAAGCGCAGCTGGTTCTGAGAACTCCGTTTCACAACCTGACTTTTACTCTGTTGTAATCGAATCGAATTTTTTGCCTGAGAACGACGCTTTCAAGCCGTATTATTTGTATTTTAAAATTTTTCGTTCCCCCCTTGATTAATTCTTTATTTTCTGATATTATAATTAACAGTAGCATTTATAGAAATGCTGCCGTTTGTTCGAAATGAAATTGAGAGTCAAACGCCGCGGTTCTTTTTGAACGCAGCTCGAAACAGGCTGATTTTAAAACAGACTGCATATTGCTGCCGTTTTTGAAAGGGTCGTTTTTTCAGGCGAATCGTTCCTGTATTATTGTATTTCAGCTCAGTCGTGTTGAGCGTATTACTTTAAACTGACAATCATCGCTCCCATTTTCGTTTCTTGTTTTGTTATTTCTTCTTTGACCAGAGGAGTAAAAAACATGTTTTGTAGAAATTGCGGAAATGAGCTTCCCAGTGGATTGGTTGTGGCTTGCATGAAGTGCGGTTGCAATCCAAATGATGGAAATAGCTACTGTCCCAATTGTGGAGCGAGTACCAGCGCCAAGCAGATTATTTGTGTCAAATGCGGCACTGGATTGACTATGCAGACTCAAACAAATCCCTATCCCGGCGCAGATTACTCTCAGTCTAACGGATACAACGCTCCCAAGCAGATAGTTGACAAATCAACTGCTGGTTTACTGGCAATACTGTTGGGTGGATTTGGCATTCATCAGTTCTATATGGGGAACACAAAGTCAGGAATACTTCATCTTGTTATTACATTTGTAACTTGTGGATTCGGTTCGATTATTGCCTTGATTGAAGGAATCAAATATTTGTCCATGACAGATGAAGAGTTTAATTATACCTACGTCCAAAACAAGAAGGATTGGTTTTAAAATCTGCCGTAACGACATTTTCCTTTTTTGTCGTCCATTCCGCCTGAAATTTCCCGATTTCAGGCGGCGTTTTTTTAAAATTCTGATAAAAGTAAAAAATTGGTCTTGATTAAAACAGAAAAAACGGGTACTATCTGAGAAAACGCCCGAGACGTCGGGAGGACTGTTTTTAATGACCGTTATTATGATTAGTCGCTATCGAACTACTGCCGCAGTTTTGTTTTGCATCGGGCTGGCGCTGTGCCTGTCCGGCTGTCAGAGTTTCAAGTCGCAGTCGTTGAATGCTGAAGGCGTTCGGCGAATGAACAGCGGAGACACGCAGCGAGCGGAAGACCTGTTCCTTCGAGCGCGTTCTGCCAATCCGGCGGACGCCGACGCATGCTATAATCTGGCGATTATCGAACATCAACGGGCGAAGTCCTGCGGAAATCCGGATAATTTCAACCGGGCGGAAGAATACTATCGTCTGGCGTTGGACCGCAACCCGTCGCACGTAGACGCCTATCGCGGTCTGGCGACGCTGTACTGTGACGAAAACCGCCCCGACGACGCCTTCGCGCTGCTGGAAAACTGGAATCGTCAGGAACTCGGAAGCGTCGAGCCGAAGATTGAACTGGCGCGTTTATATAATGAATACAATCGAGTCGATCAGGCGGAAGCGAGTCTGCGTCAGGCGTTGGCGATGGATCCGCAAAACGTCCGCGCTCTGAACTCGATGGCATACGTATACGAACAGAAAAACATGTTCGCTGAGGTGTCTGCGTTGTACTGCAAGTCCTTGCAGGTGTTGCCAACGCAGACGGCAATCAACCAGCGTCGAGCGATGCTGGATCAGTCTATGGGCGGCTGTGCGACAGGCGGTTGCGATACAGGCGCGTGTCAAACGCAGTTGGCGTGCGCTTCTCCGGCTCCGGTTCAGACGTGCGCGCCCGCTCCTGCGTGTCAGACGTGCGCTCCTGCGCCGGTATCGTATGCGTATAACAGCGCAATTTGCGGACCTCAGCCGAAACCGCTCGATCCGCCGGGATGGGCAATAACCCCTGCATCCTGCGTTCCTCAAGTTGCCGCTTCGACGCTGCGAGGGAACAATTCGTGCGTTCCAACCCCTGCTCAGACGGCTCAAAGCGCTTCCTATTCGCCGTCAGTTGCCAATCAGGCGGAGGAACCGAAACAGAACGCGACGGCTGAGACTCAATCGGAATCAAACTCCATTTTGTCGGAGGCAGAACCCGCGCTGCCGGATCAGAATTCAGCGTTGACAGAGCAGGAACCCGCTATTCCAGAAATAGAACCTTCGCTGTCGGAACCCGTTGTAGCCAATCCAGAACCGGCAGTTCCGGAACCCGTCGCGGCAAATCCAACCCCGAAGAAATACCTTCCGGGCATTCCAACTCCCCCGTCTGTCGCGTCGGAAAAAATGGAACTATATTGATATTGCATTGTTCCGGCATTTGTTGTATAATAATTTAAGAAAGCTGGAACGAATTGGACGCAATATGCGTCAAATAGATAAGTTTGATTAAAATCAAATCATTGTTGTTTATTTCAATAACAATTTAACGTTTTTTATAGTAATATAAAAAGAAAGGTAGTTTAAATGTCCACTGAAAACCCCGCTCCCGAAGCCGCTAAAACCGCCGCTCCGCAAGTTCAGATCAACGACGACAAAGCTGTAACCAGCTACGCCAATTTCTGCCGCGTTACCGGCACGCCGGAAGAACTGATTATCGATTTCGGTCTCAACCCGCAGCCGATTGGAGTTCCGACCGCTCCGATTACCATTACGCAGCGCATCATCACCAACTTCTACACCGC
>JAZUMX010000777.1:0-8076 GCA_045603865.1 Thermoguttaceae bacterium | reverse complement strand
GGACTACAGAAAATCTTGTACGGCAACGGCCCGGTGATGAACATAAACGTCTTCCCCGACCGCCCCAAGGTGGAAGTGTTAGCGTGGTACAGAACGGAAACCGCGAAGAACGGAACGCCGGAAGGGATTCAAATTAACTCCCCCGCCATGCTCCTGACAACCTACGGCAAAGGCACGATGCTCATTCTCAGCCCGCACCCGGAACAGACGCCGGAGCTGCACGGCTTGATGATGGAGATGATTCGCTTTATCGCCCAAAAGAGCAAAGACGCCTGCGCGGCGAAGTAACCGCGGGGGGGAATTACAGACGGTTTATTTCCGATTGTAGATTCTCCAAAAACTTCCCGGCGTGCGAGCCGTCCATTTGCGTATGATGAAACTGAAAAGAAATGGTCAGATAATATCTGAACCATTTCTTTTTATATCGTCCCCAGATGAGAAAAGGGTTGTTGAAAATGCCGCTGTACATGCCGACCGCGCCGTCAATTTCGGTGTCGACGATGGCGGACGTCCCAATAACCATGCAGTCTTTTGACAGGTCTCTGTTCTGACAGGTTTGAGCTGCTTGCGACGTGTACGTTAGATACTCCTGATTAAACGTCTCTAAATCGTCGGAGAATAAAATGTCGCAGGAACTGACTTCGCCGTTTCGGTTTTTAACAATCGTATTCACAGCGATACGGTCGTACTGTATGAGCTTTTCCCCTTCCGGAAGAAGAAAGAACTCTTTAATCCCAACCGCGGCTTTTCCGATGCAGTAGTCCAGAAGCATATTGAACTTCATGCCCCTTCGTTTGCTGACCTTAATCAGGTTTGTAACGTCAACCGTTTTGAAAAAGGTAACCATCGGATTGGGCGAGTGCAGCCACAGCTCGTAAGCATCCGCTCTGGTCGTGTCCTTGGGATTAACTTCTTTTGGCATAATTATTCTTGATTACAGCTGGGAAGGGCTGATAGATGAAGTTATTTTAGAATTGCTCACAATCCAAACAGGTCGGAATGAGAACCTGTTGCGGTTGCGACCAGTATCAGTTCATCGTCGTGATACTGATACAGCAACAGCCAATCGGGTTCAATATGACATTCTCTAAAATCCTTGAGGCTGCCTGTCAACTGATGATCGTTGAATTTAGGCGGCAGCGGATTTCCAGACGCGAGCATATTGAGTACGTCTGTTAGTTTCGACAGATCTTTTCCGCGTTTCCGCATCAGTTTGGCGTTGCGCTTCATCTCATTGGTGAATTCAATCTTGTACAAAGCTCAATCCCCCAGCATTGCGGCAACCGCTTCCTCAGCTGTGTTGTACGGACCGTTGAGATTAACTCTGTTTCGGCTTTCGTTTACAGCCTGTCTGATATTCTCGGGAACGATTTTATGGCGAACCTCAAAGGGTAAACCGTTATTTTCTACTGCGATAGTTAAAAACATTCTTACCGCTGTAGAAGTATCGAATCCCAGACTTGCGAAAAGGATGTCTGCCTGAGCTTTGAGCTCATCATTAAGTCTAATTTGTAAATTTGCCATAATATTTACTCCATTGATTTGTAATTATATTATATCATGAAATCAATCGTATGTCAATACATTTTATTGCATTTTTATTGAAAATACAATAAAATTTTTGCAACAATTTTGTTAAAACGAGTTGCGAATTGTGGAAAGACGTTGTTTTTATGGATAGAACCATTACTACTTAGATTATTAGCGCTTCTTTGGCGGCTGATACAGTACCGTTCCAGCAAGAGTAGAAGAAACCTGGAAGAGACTGGAAATCCCAGTCTCTCCCAGGTTAATTATCATTCGCCTCAGAACCGGCGTTTTTGCGACGGTTACTTCGTTAGGCTAAATCCCCGATTTCCTTTTTATTTTTTTCTCAGCAGCGCGTATTTCTTCTTTCCGGAACGGAGAACGATGGTCGTCTCTGACGCGAGGTTGGAGTCGTTGAGAACCATCTGCGGGTCGGTAACGCGGCGGTTGTTGACGTAAGCGCCGCCCTGTTCGATCGTTCGTCGGGCTTCGCCCTTGCTTTTCGCCAGCGAACATTTGACGAACGCGTCTAAAATGCCGATGCCGGCGGAGAGTTCGTCGGCGGTAACTTCCGCGCCGGGGACGTCCGCGAAAATCGCCGTCAGGTCGGAGTCGGACAGGTGTTCAATTTCAGCGCCGAAGAAGATGTCGGTTGCCGCCATCGCCTGACTCAGTCCAGCGTCGCCGTGAACGAGTTTGGTAATAACGCGAGCCGCTTCTTTCTGTCCCAAGCGTTTGCCGGGGTCTGCCATGTGAGCGTCAATCAAAGCGTTGATTTCCGACTCGGAATCGTCGGAGAAGAGCTTGAGAACCTTGGGGACGTCGGCGTCTTCGATGTTAATCCAGTACTGATAGAACTGGTACGGAGACGTTCGGTTGGCGTCCAGCCACAGCGCGCCGCCTTCGGACTTGCCCATCTTCGTGCCGTCGGACTTGGTCAGCAGCGGGCAGGTCAAGCCGTAGAACTGCGCCCCGCGCATGCGGCGACCCAGCTCGCACCCGGTCGAGATGTTGCCCCATTGATCCGAACCGCCGATCTGAAGCTGACAGCCGTAGGCGTCGTACAGATGAACGAAGTCGTAGGACTGAATGAGCATATACGAGAATTCCGTATAGCTGATGCCGGAATCGGACTCAATTCGTTTTTTCACGGAATCTTTGCCCAGCATGACGTTGACGGAGAACATCTTGCCGACGTCGCGGAGGAATTCCAGATACGTGAACTTGCCCATCCAGTCAAAATTATTGACGATCTGCGCCTTGTTGGACGGGGAATCGAAATCCAAGAACCGCATCATCTGGCTTTTAATGCACTCGACGTTATGCTCGATTTGCTCGGCGGAAAGCAGGTTTCGTTCAGCGCTTTTCCCGGACGGGTCGCCGATCATGCCGGTCGCGCCGCCGACCAGCGCCAGCGGTTTATGCCCGGCGCGCTGAAAACGTCGCAGGAACGTCAAGGCAATCAAATGCCCAATATGGAGCGAATCGGCAGTCGGATCGAATCCGGCGTAAACCGTTTTCGGTCCTTCCATTAAAAATTTCGGCAGGTTTTCATCGTCGGTCGTCTGGTTGACTTGACCGCGCCATTTCAGTTCGGAAAACAGGTCTTGCATGAGGGATAGGGGTTAGGGAGTAGGAAATAGGGAGTGGTATTAGGGAGCGGGGAGCAGGAATTAGAATTAAAATTCGTCGAAGACGAAGAACTATTCCCTATTCCCCATTACCTATTCCCCGAGATTCTACCATATTTTTAAAATATGTAAATAGAGATGAAAGACGACGAATTTAGATAAAGAACAGAAGCGAGAACGACGCATTAGGTCAAGTTCTCGCTTCTGCTGTCCTGATAAGAACGGTTAGCGTTTTCTTACAGTGCAAACCTGTCAAGCTGAGCGTTGTTGTAAATCGGGTCAACTGAATTTTCAATCGGCGGCAATCGTCTGACGACAATCTGCCCTGCCTCGGGAACTCTGATTCCGAATGGATCAAACGGCTCCACTTGGCTATTTGTTGTAAAATTAACGGGTTTAACGTCGTCATTCGTATCGAGGGGGAACGTCTCCAGTGGAATTGTTCCTGTGTCCGGACGACCGGATTTCGGTGCAACGTTTTGCGGTTCGTCTAAAGCAGGAAGGGTCAACGCGCCTTGATTGGCAGGCTTCTTTTCTCTGTTTCTCGCCGGGATTTCTTGAGCGTTGGGATCGGACGGGATCGTAAACGGCGCTGAAGCGGCTGGCGTTTGTTTTTCCTGGACCGAAGCTGAATCAGCCGCAGATTTGTCTTCTTTTTCGGACGTTGAATCATTTGAAATCTCAATCCCGTCCAGTTTTTTGTTCCAAAAATCATCGACAGCTTGTTCCTGTTCTGGCGTCATTGTCATATCAGAATCAATTTCTGGTTCAAATGGCGGTTCTTCATTTTGTTCCGGTTCAAATGCCTTTTCTGCTTCGGTTAAGCTGGAAGGAACCTGAACTGGAGGAATGTCAGAATCTAACGGATCGAGCGTTGGCAAAGGATTATCTTCTACTTCGATTGGCATCGAATTTGTGTGAACATCGTCGTCAGGAATACCAATGAGATTTATCTCTTCTTGTTCTTCAGGCGCGTTTTCCAGACCCGGCAGTTCCGTATCGTTGGACGGCGCCGCTTCTGCAACGCTTTCAGATTTATCCGCCGATGCGTCAGCGGCTGAAGCGTTGTCTGAGGAATTCTTGTTAGCTTCTTCGGAACTCTTATCTGCTTCCGGTTCCGGATTAGATTGGGGTTCCGATTCTTTTTCAACAGGATTATTCAAAGCGCCGGATTCGTCATTTGAAGCAAAATCGCCATTTGCAGAAGTCGGAGTGGATTGTTCAACAAACAGACCCGTCGAAGGCGCCTGCTGTTCAGGCAAAACTGAAGCAGCAGGATATTTGAGCTGTTTCAGAGACGCCCCGTCTACTGGCGGTTTCCAGACTTCAGCCATCTGCGGCTCCGATGGCGATGGCGAATCAACGCCCTGAGCGGCGTCCAGAATCCCATCGTCCGGAAAACGAACAAGACCGTAGCTGATAGTAAAACACATCAACGTCAAAACGATAATAGAAGGGATGCTGCGAGTCATGGCTTTATCATTATGTCAGGTCGCGATTTGTCGATTATATGCAATATTCGCTTCTTGACTATTATATCAAATGGGTGGATTGAGCGGGGAATTTGTCGTTGCATTCCATACAAAAGCAAAATCCCTTTGCCTCAATAGAAATAACACATTCCGAATAACATGAGGAATTCATTTATTCCCTAAATGTTTCCCTCACGTTTCTGAAAGTATTCTAGGTTACATGGCAAGAAAATGCAGAGGATTTCTGGAATTATTTTTAGAAAAATTACCAGAAGATTTCTTGTTGTATCAATCAGCTAAAATGTTCCGATTAGGCAAACTGGGCAACAATTCGTCGCCCAACTCGTTTTCCCAATCGGAATTTTCGTCATCGTTAAACAGTTCCAAATCGAAAAAGAGGTCTACATTATTCGGATTTAACGCATTATTTTCGACTGACAACGATGTGACGTTATTTCCATCGTGTTCAAACGTATAGTTCTCTTCTGAAGTGGAATATGTTTCCTGTTCAGCCTGATTTAACAGCGTATTTGCAGCGTTGGAAACCTGTAAGACGTCTGCGTAATAAATTGCTGACGCCATTGCGTTCGAACTGGACACGGGCGATACAACAGATTCCGGCGCCGGTTCGAGAAGAATTGTTGTCACAGTAGTTTGATATGCTTCAACGCTTTGAGTCGGCGCGCTGATTGGCTCTTCTGCCGCAGGCGCGGCGCCTTGAGCGTTTACAGCGTCTGCATTGTCTTGAGCTGGAATGACAATGCCTGCGCCGTTTTTAGCGTATGACAGTCCGTAATACGTTGCGAAAAGAACAAAGTCGTTGACTTCTATCGCTCCGGACAGGTCGAAATCGCAGTAATACATTGTATTTTTAACTGCGGGATCGGGAACGCATCCGTAATACATAGCAAAGGAAATAAAGTCCTGAACGTCTACAGAGCCGGAATCGTCCAGATCGTAGGGAACCGCCCAGACAGGAGTGTTGATAACGTTGGCTTCAGACGGGGTCTTATCTCTATCGGTAAAGACGGTAATCGTCAAATCGCGGGATTCTTCCGCCACAGCAACGCCGGCCTGTCCTGAGAAGTCGGCGGGATTGGCGGGAACCAGTTTGATATTGGCAACCAGTCCGTCCATAACTGTTGTTGAATCCAAAATGGCGGCGATGAAGGTAACTTCTCGCATCGTTCCCAAATCGTCCAGCGGGACGTCGTGATAAGAATATGCGAGGTTGGCAAATTCGGAATTCGTCCAGTCTGGCTTGAAAAGCGTAGCATCGTACTGGAAGACGATTGAAATTCCGCCCTGATCAACGACGTCGTCTGAATTGGCGAACAACTGAAGGTTCAAATATTCCCATTCGTTAACGCTTGTTGGAACTACAGAATCATAGCGGCCGTTCCAGGTTGTCAGCGCTGCGGTCATCAAGGGCATATCGCCGGTATCGGTCAAAACGACGGCGGCGTCCGAGGATTCGATATTGGGATCGGCAGAGACAGCCATAACGGCGACTTCGTAAAGACTGGCGTCTTCTCCTTCGGGAAGTTCAAACTGGCATGAAAGCGCAGTAATGTTTTCCTCGCCAACATTCCATTGTTCCGTTCCCAGTTCTCTATAATAAATGCTGTACGCAGCGGCGTTTTCGACAGCGTCCCAGGACGCGGAAATTTGTGAGCCGTCCTTATCCGCCCAAAGGTTGGCTGGGGCGGAGAGTTTGCCGAGCGTTTGAACCTCAATAATCTCGGACGGCAGCGACAGAGACGCATCGTATCCCTGCAAATAGGCGAAAATGCGAACTTCATAAACGCTTGCCGGATCAAGATTGTTCATAGAGCAGGACGTTGGAGAGTCCTCGTCGCTCCAAAGACCGCCAATCCATTCGTCCGCGCCTTTTTTGCGGAATTCAATATAGTAGCTGTCAGCGTTGTCAACAGCCGACCAGTTCAAATTGAACTCGGTAGCCGTAACTCCGACGGCGGTCAGATCCTCTGGCGTGTCCAGAACGGTATGAAGTTCAAATACCGATGTAGCTTCGCTGTACTTGCTTGCCCAAGACCAGCCCGAACCATTATAGTACGGACAATACCAGGTGTTTACAGCCACAATATCAAAGGAACCGTAGCCAAAGTACAGCGGCGTGTACGTTTGCGTTGTCGAATCGTATTGACGGCTGACGACGTCTACGGTATCAGCGCCTTCGTCGGCTATTCCTGTACCGAGATAATACTGCCCGGCATAAACCTCGGTTTCAAATTGAGAATCTGCGCCTTCAACGGTAAACGTAATTCCGGAATTAACGGAGGTGTAGCCGTCTCCAATTACGCCGGTGTCGTCTGACAGGGCAAGAGAAACGCTGGTTGGCGCGGGAACCGATTCTGGTCCGATGATGATTGGAACGCTGAGTAACGCTAAAAGATCGCTGTCTTGTACTGTATGTGCGGAATTGAATTTTGTCGCATAAACCGCCAGATAATAGTCTCCCATCGGGAAATCGGCGCAATTGACCGTAACTTCGCCAGTTACATAATTAGTTGAAACGCCGTTGGGAATAGGCGTAAACTTTCCCTGTCCGGTTTCGTCGTATTTGATATAGTACAGCTCTGAGTAGTAGCCAGTTTGTTCTCCTGTTGCGTATCCCGCTGTGAACGTTTGAGTATAGTTGTTTCCCTGTATAACGAATGCATAATCGCTTTCAATCGGATAGAAAACAGGAACCTGATTTTCCGCGGTGATGTTGAGGGTAATAACCTGAGACGTTCCAGCCTTGCCGTTTTGGTCGTAAGGCGTAACGCGAATTGTGCCGGTTCCTGTCGTCGCGGAGGGGGAAAGGGAGCCGGCGCGAACGGTAAGCGTTGAATTTGTGTAGTTGACAACCTGCTGAGCGTTGACTATGATAACGTCCGGGTCAGGCGTGGAATTGGCGTTTGTTCCCTGTCTGTTGACTTCCGCTTGAACTTCCTGTCCGTCAATAAGAAAACCGAAAACCGTATGTTTGAAGTTGAGCCAGTCGCAGCGTTCAGACGTAACGAAGAACTGGCTGGAACCGGTGTCTTTGTAGCCGGTGTTTGCCATCGCCAAAACGCCGACAGAGTTCATCTGCAAGTCGTCGTTGAATTCGTCTGCGACAATGCTTGCCCGGCTGCCGCGGTAGTTGCCGTATGCGTCGTATCCGCCCGCCTGTGACATGAATCCTTCTATAACGCGATGGAAAATCGAATTTTGATAGAATTTCTCGATTTTCCCATTGGGCAACGAAACATCCGTGTTGGTCAACGTGAGAATGTGTTCAACGGTATTGGGCGCTTTGTCGGCAAACAGCTCGAAAAGCATAGTCGAATTTGTACCATTCAAAATCGCATTTCCCTCTTGAGAGACTGTCAATTCCCAGTACGGGTTGCGCGTGTTGAAATACGCCTGCTTTTGCGCTGTTGACATTCCGGCTTTCC
>JAZUMX010000776.1:0-1894 GCA_045603865.1 Thermoguttaceae bacterium | reverse complement strand
ACGGATTTGACGGATTAGACGGATTTTCACCGATTGGATAATGGAATGAAAGGCGGTTACGCTTAACAATAAAGTTGCCGCTTGCGACGGGGAATGGGGCGGCTTGACGCCGCCTTGTCCAATGTGTTACAGGATATCTATTTCGTAGAATTGCCTCTCTAATCAGTCCGTTTATATCAATAAGCGTTTATTCAGTATAATAAAAAAATCGCCTTCTTATGGAGGCGATTCTTTAATGTTTCGAGGTTTACTAACCTCAACGAGATTCTACGCTAGGCAAAGGAGCTTATTTGCTTTCCTGAGCCAATTTACGCAAGTGTTCGTTGCGGCGTTCAGCACGTAAACGAATCCGTCGATTGACTTCGCTCGGCTTCTCGTAGCTTTCACGACGGCGCATTTCTTTTTTGATGCCCGAACGTTCACAAAGTTTACGGAAACGGCGCACGGCCTCCTGAACGGTTTCACCTTCATGCAAAATCAACTTAACCACGAAGCATCACCTCCAAATCTGGTTAGGGGTTTGAAAAAAATACAACGGAATTTCACCGTCAAAAATAATAATTCGCGTATTTTATCAGATTTTATTATTTTGTCCAGTAGGGGGGAAAGACAAAAAATTCGTTAGCAGCGAGAATAGCGTCTTTCACTCTAAAAAAAGTCCAGCGGGGATTTCTTTTTATTGAGCGTTAAAAGCTGGGCGGCAATTTGCAAGTCTTCCCGGGTTGTAATCTTGAGATTGACGCGAGAGCTTTCGACAACGCAGACTTTATGTCCCAAACGTTCGATTAGCATACAGTCGTCCGTAGCGGAAGAAGCGTCCGGAAGACTATACGCCTGTTCCAACCAATCGCGCCGAAAGACTTGAGGCGTTTGCGCTCCCCATAATCCAGAGCGAGAAACCGTCTCTGTAATTACGCCTTTGGAATCCACCCGTTTGAGCGTGTCGGTAACCGGACAGGCAAGCATTGCCGCTCCCGTCTGGACGGCTTTGGCAAACACCTTGTCGACCAGTTCAGACGACACGCATGGACGCGCCGCATCGTGAACGCAAACGAAATCCGCCTCCTTTTTGACTTTCGCCATGGCGTTTCGAATGGAATCCGCCCGCTGAGCCCCGCCGGAAACGACTTCAATCCCGTCTATGACCAGATTTGAACGGAATTTTCGTTCGAATTCCGCTCTGTCTTCGTCTGCAATGGCAATAATAATCTGAATAACGTCTTTCCGATCCAGAAACTTTCTGGCGGCGTGAACCCATACAGCGGCTGACCCCAGCATGGCGAACTGTTTCTTTCGCAGCAGCGGGCTGTCAAACTCCGCCAATTCGGATTTACGGCTTGAAAAACGGCTGCTTTGACCAGCGGCAGGTAAAATAACGGCGAATGTAGTCATGGGAGGGATTAGGGATTAGGAAATAGGGAGTAGGGAATGGGGAATGGGAAATGGGTAATAGGAAATAGGGATTCGGTTTTAGTTATTGATTCGCCAACGGCGAAATACTATTCCCTATTCCCCAACGCCTATTCCCTAAAATATTACTCCATCTGTTTTACATTTTCAAGTCAAAGTTCCCAAATTATCTTGAGAAAACTAAAAAAACTTAAAAATTTTCAAAAAAAATGACCTTTTGAGGTCATCTTCCTCTATTATAAAATTATTGTTCAGATATAATATATAAGAACATTTGTAATTATGTTTAATCGCAATCACGCTGGCGGTATACATAATTCCTATGTTACAACGCGTCTGACGTATTGCGCATTCGTCAGTTTTGCTATTGATTATCACCTTTGAGTTCGCAGCTCCACACGCAACTTGCTGCAAACACGCCATGAAATTGAACCACACTAATTTAGTAGCCGCAATCACGCTGCTGTTCACCCTTTGCGCCCTG
>JAZUMX010000775.1:0-7274 GCA_045603865.1 Thermoguttaceae bacterium | reverse complement strand
TTCTGGAATCTGTCCTTCTGGAATCTGCCCTTCTGGAATCTGCCCTTCTGGAATCTGTCCTTCTGGAATCTGTCCTTCTGGAATCTGTCCTTCTGGAATCTGTCCTTCTGGAATCTGTCCTTCTGGAATCTGTCCTTCTGGAATCTGTCCTTCTGGAATCTGTCCTTCTGGAAATGGTCGTTCAATAACGCCAATTACTTGAAAAACATAATTAATGAAACTATGATTAGTTAGATAATCATACGCCAGCAAAGAGGCAAGAATAAAAAATATTGCTAACAAAATGCCAAGATATGAATTCCGACTCTGAGGCAGCGAATCAGGGAAATAAGCATCGTAATATGCAGATTCAGACGGCATAACAACTTTAGGAACGTATGTAATGCCGCTGGCAAGGGGCGTTCCAGAAAAGGTTTCCATATAAGAGGCAGATTGTAAAACCTGAAGCGATTTCAAACCGTCTCCAATCAAACTTGGAAAAAGTTTTCCAATAACCTCAGCTTCATTTGGGTCTCTAAAAGACCAGCTTCCAATATTCGGATTATTGTTATAAATAACAAACTGCGGATCGTTTTGTGAAACAGGACAATTATAGTTTTCTGTTAAAGCTCTTGGGGCTTGAACAGGACATTGATATAACGCCTGTTTTTGAACGTTCAGAAAAACAGGACAGAAAAGCAGGGCGTACAGATTTTGTCCCAGCGCTTCTTCCGCTTTGACCCAAGCCGTTGCCAACACGCAGCGGTTTGGACGTCCCTGCGGGTCGTTACCGCCATTGAAAAAACGATACACGACGCACCATTGATCCTGATAGTTGATAATTCCCCCAACGATGTCAGGCTCTGTGAGCAGATTTGGGCGCTTGGGTCTCATTTGGAAGGCTCCAGATTTAGACGCAATTGCATCGCGCATCTGTCTGGTAATTTCTTCCGGGAACCACGTCCAGTATTGAGCGTTGTTATCGTAGGATTGATCGTATAGGGCGTAGTATACTCTCATGATTCTTAAAATTCAAAATGTTGGGAGCCGCGCTTGTATTAAAAAGCCAAAACCATTGTCATTTTTAACTGTTTTCGACTAATGCGATTAAAAATACCAATCCGAAAAATAACAATCCCAATATTACAACAAACCAGCCAATTGCATGAATGCAACCGCTGACACAACCTCTATTTTGAGGATATGGCGCCGTTTGAGGAAATGGCGAGTTTTGATTATATGGCGGATAATACGGCGGAGTTGGATTTTGTTGGGGAAATGACGGCTGATTTGGATATTGCTGCGGATAAAATGGCGGTGTTGGCAATTGATTTTGCGGAACCGGAATTTGTTGAATCGGCATTGGCGGAGCTGGCAGCAATGGAGTTAGCTCATCGACGTTATTTGCAATCCATTCGATTAGCGCTTGGAGATTATACGATGTAAAATCAGGAGCGGGAACCTGTTTCGCCTGACCGTCTTCAATAATGTTTTGCGTTTGCTCGACAGCGGCAACCGGGATGATTTCAAAACTTTTTTTCAGGACGTATTCCCCATGTAACAAGGGCAAGTTATTACGGAGATATTCCAGAAGGTCTCCATTATATATTTGGTCTACTTCTGGTTTGTATTTGTCATACTGACTCAGAACAACGGCGCAGCGGCGCGGAAACCCTACGGGTTGAGTCAGAACAGAGATCATTTGATCAAGATTGAGAACGTTATAGGTTGAAGTCTCGGAAGAATAACCGAGAATGTCTTCCATATTAACCAAAAAAAGAACGATATTTGCGTTTTGAAAATACCGATACAGATCTTGCAAATCTGTCGACAATTGTGAAACGTCAAATCTGTCCTGACTAAATAGAGCGCGGATGTCTTGCCCGGCGCAATCGGCAAATCGGACTGTCGCCAAATTGTTAAAGGTGGATAATTCCCATTGCAAATGAATGAGCTCTCCAGCAGGTGTGGAGGGGGGCCAATGACCGCTGTTAAGCGTAGCCCAGTTTTGCTGAACATACTGCAATGTTTGGCGTCGATTTTCACCGACGGGAGCAAGAAAAACGCCTTTGTCAGCCATCTGCGACATTTTCATGGCAAGCGTTGACACGAGAACGGTTTTACCTGCTCCGGTCATGCCGACTATGGCAATTTGAACCTGCTTTTGGGGGACGTCAACTGAATTCATTATTTTAAGGATTTAACGCTTTGGACAGATCTTCAATGTTGTTTTCTTTGGCAAATTTAGCCCACGAATACCACAAATAGGAAACGAAAACAAGTCTCCTTCCGTCAAATTTGTTCCGATTGGCGCTTATCCAGTTTCCAGCCTGGTTGGCAAGCTCTTGTAACCGGGAATAAGCTGTTTGAGCGTTTATCGAGTTGCTTGCAAAAGCGTCACAGACGGAAAGAAATTTTTCCTTTTGCTCTGAAAACCATTTTACTGTTACCGGATTGACATACAGCTTTGCTGAATCTTGAAACAGTTTGACCAGCATTTTGGTTGCTTGCGCCATTGTTTTGTCAAAGACGTCGGAATTGACGACTGCAGGAGATGGAGCAATCAGAACGTTTGTTATTCCAGGCGCGCCCTGAACTGCAGGCAATTCCAGATCGCCTTCGAGCTTGTAGAAGGGCGTTTGCCGCATTCCCAGGTCCTCTGCGGTTTTTTCTACGTTTTGGCTGACGTAGCTGACCAGTTTTAATAAGCTGTCGTACCGCTGATCCATAGCGTCAAGCAAGTGCGCTGTGAAAATGCCGTGTTTGCGGCTATCCCACTCGTAGGCGCTTTGTCCTTCCTTGCAGGAATTGAGAATTGCTACGTTGGAAACGAATTTCGGTTCTTTTTCCTGAATTTTGAAAACAATGTCTCGGGAAATATTTTCCAGAGCGAGCTGATCGGCTGCTGTAAAAACAGTTGCATCGTCCAGGTTTGTTTGTTCGAAGATAAGAGGATCAATAGTATTTTCTTCGGTTGCCTGGTTGGCAGAAGAATTCAGACCATACATTTTCTGGCAGCAATCCAGAATCATACACGTATTTTTTGCTCTGACGTTGATAATAAACTGCTGCAGTTTGTTAAAAGAGAACCCCAATTCTTCAACATTGCTGACCGATGCATTTAAAGGGCACAGGTATCGCTTGCCGTTACAAAACAGACCGTGTCCCCAGAAGCCGAAAATAAACAGATCGAGATCCTGTTCGGCAAGGCTTTCCAGGTGCTTTTGAATCTTCTCCCTGTTCGACGGATTAAACAACCCCGGTTTCGCGTCGGTTAGAAGCATAACTTCGTTGTCTGAAAATCCATAATTCTGCTTGAGCGAAACAGCTACGGATTCCGCATCTTGCCGAGCGAATTTTAACTTAGGCAAATTGGGATATTCGTTAATTCCGATTAATAACGCCTGCTTTTTCATAGCCTTGTGCGAGGGTTAAAGTATATGAAACAATACGATTCCTATTATAATCTTAATAATAGAACTTGTCAACGGTTTTGATTACGTTGTTCGATATATTAATACGATTTTTCTGGCGAAAAGTAACCGGGTATTGGAAAAAAAATGAAAAACGGTAGAATATTAGGCAGAGTTGCGAGAGGCGAGTTGCGAGTTGCGAGAAAAATTGTTGAGGCGCTTGCGTATTCTCGCCACTCGTTACTCGCTACTCGCAACTTTCCTAATCATGACTCAATCAAATCAATCCCTGCAGAAAGCTCTCCTGACATGGTACGACGCCAACGCGCGGTCGCTGCCGTGGAAGGAGAACGTAACTCCGTATCGGGTTTGGATTAGCGAGGTCATGCTGCAGCAGACGCAAGTCGGGACAGTCTTGGACGCCTATTTTGAACGGTTCATGAATCGGTTCCCGGACGTTGCAGCGCTGGCGGCGGCGGAGGAACAGGAAGTCCTCAAGTACTGGGAAGGCTTGGGATACTATTCCCGCGCTCGAAACCTGCATAAAGCCGCCAGGGCGATTGTAGAACGCTTCGATGGGGCTTTTCCCCGCGACGTCAAAGAGATTGAATCCCTGCCGGGGATTGGTCGATACACCGCCGGGGCGATTGCGTCGATGGCGTTTAACGATCCCGTCCCGATTTTGGAAGCGAACACGATTCGCATCCACGCCCGGCTGACCGATTTGGAAAGCCCTGTTGACGAGAAGTTCGCTCAGGAACTGCTCTGGGAGGAAGCGCGCCGA
This sequence comes from Thermoguttaceae bacterium, assembly GCA_045603865.1. GTDB lineage: Bacteria > Planctomycetota > Planctomycetia > Pirellulales > Thermoguttaceae > RUG11551. Next base: position 3,098 of record JAZUMX010000775.1, on the reverse strand, counting down.
TGGGCAGAGCAGCCCAAACGCGATTCCAGCATAACCCCAGGGCGAGTCAATCAGGCGCTCATGCAGTTCGGTCAGCAGGTTTGTAAAAAACGACCGCTGTGCGAGATCTGCCCGCTGGCGGACGCCTGCCTGGCGCGAAAGTCTGGGCGGGAAAATTTGATTCCCGTCGCCAAGCCGAAGCCGGAGACGATTTACTGGCGTCACGCCGCCGTGGTCGTTTATAATAGTAAAGGGGAGATTTACCTCCGCCAGCGTCAGGAAAAAGAGCATTGGGCGGGTCTGTGGGACTTCCCCCGCGTCGACGCCGACGAGTCCGATTCTCCCGCGGTTCTGGAATCCCGCATCCGTCAGACGTTTGGTTTGACCGTCAAACTGGAATCCGAGCCGTTTATGAGTTTCCGTCATCAAGTAACCAATCACAAAATCGAATTGGTCTGCTATAAGGCGGCGCAAGCCAAATCGACCAAAAGGGCAGACGTTACATTCGCCTGGGTTGATCCGGCGGAGTTGTCTGAATACCCGCTCAGTTCGCCCGGCAGACGAATTGCAAACAAACTGATTTCATAATCCATAAACCTTGTAACACTCAATTAACCATGAAACGAATCCTTTTATTCCTTGCGTTGTTGATTATTCCCGCTGCCGCGTCTGCGGAACGCATTGTCGTCGTTGGAGACAGCATTACGGGGCATTCTCTGAACTTGCCGTGCGGCTATACGCACCGGGTCCGTCTCGCTTTGCAGGAAGCGGGCGTAACAGACGTCGAATTCGTCCCCCTGGGTGCGAGCGGTCAGACGGTTTCGTCCTGGCGCAACATTGTCGATTACTCATACGAACATCGTCAGCGGCTGGACATTCCAGACATCTACGTTAAAGACGAGTTCGACAAAGGCGCGGATACGATTCTGATTTTCCTCGGCACGAACGACGCCCACTGTCCGTCGATTTCCAACGATGAAAACTGTTACGACGTTTGGAAAGCGGAATATCAGGACTTGATAAACCGCATCAAGGCGCGCTGCCCGTATAAAAAGCTGATTTTGGGGACGTCCACCATGTTAACGGAATCGCCGTACAGCTTCAAAAATCTGCAATTGGATAAAATGGAATCCGTCGTTCGTCAGCTGGCGAAGGAGAACGGCGGGACCGTCTGCGAGATTCGCCGCGACTTCAAAGCCGCCGTCGACAACGCTCGAAAGCAGGACGTTGAATTCCGCGTTATTCGAGACTACGTTCACCCGCGGGAATTTGGTCATGACATTATGACCGTCGCCATTCTCCGCGCTATTGGGCAGGACAAGGCGGCGGACATGTATCTGGAAAAGCATTGCTGCGAATACCAGAAGGATTTCCAAAAGCCCGGCATGAGCCTGTACGTCGTTTCGCCCGCTCCGATTGGCAAGGCGATTGTTCGCGGAAACCTTCGCGGCGCCGATAAATCCCAGCTTGCCGTTGAAGCCCCGGAAGGCTACAAGGTCGACAAAATTGAATCCGGCGAAGGCGAAGAGTTCACGATTTATCTTTCCGGCTCCTCGGAAGAACTCACAACGTATGTAACAGTCAAGGCGGGAGACATTGTCCGAAAAATCAAGCTCAACGCCCCGTATCGTCTGGCGATGGGATTCTACGTTCCCCCGTTTGGAAATGAAGCCCAGTTCAACAAAGACGCCGCTGTTACACAAATCGACAAAGACGTTCTGGACGGCAAAAACCCGCTGGAATCAACCGTTGACGGCAAGCCGGTGGAATGGTTCAGCTTCTTCCCGTCCGTTGACTATACCGGCGGCGACGACCCCAACAACATCGATTTTTACGCCGTCGACAACTGTTACGGATTTGAAGGCGCCTATTTCGTCCGCGAGGTTTACAGCCCTGAAGAGCAAAAAGTCCGCGTCGACTTCGCTGCTAATTCCTACAGCACCAACGAGATGGTAACGCTGTACTGCAATCAGGATCGCGTTTATGAACATTTCTTTGTCCGCGGAGGAAAGTTAACCGACTCAACCGAGATCACCCTCAAAAAAGGCTGGAACCGCATCGTCGGAAGAACGACCCATACGACCTGGCAATGGGTTATTTCTGTCAGCTTCAACGGAAACGGTTTGAAGTATAGATAACGCTTGAGTGTATTATCCCTCTCGCAACTCGTAACTCGCAACTCGCAACTTAAATATGAGAATCGTTATGATGGGCTGCGGCCCCTTTGCCGTACCGGTTTTTCGCGCTTTGGCGCAGAGTAAAAAGCACGACGTCGTTTTGCTTGTTAGCCAGCCGCCGCGCGAGATTAAAGGACGCGTTCAGCCGGAATCCCCGATGGTTACAACCGCCAAAGAGTTGGGCGTTCCTGTCTGGACGCCTGACCGGATTAACAACCACGTCGAAGAGCTTCGCGCTTATAATCCTGATATTTTGGTCGTGTGCGACTTCGGGCAGATTCTTTCTCCCGACGTCCTCGCCAGCGCGAAGTTTGGGGGACTGAACCTGCACGGGTCGCTGCTGCCGAAGTACCGCGGCGCCGCCCCGATTAACTGGGCGATTCTCAAAGGCGAGACGAAACTGGGCGTTACGGTAATTCATCTAACGCCGCAGCTGGACGCTGGCCCGGTGGTCTGTCAGGCGTCAATGGACGTCTCCGCTGACCAGACCGCTCAAGACGTTGAACCGCTTCTGGCGCAGCTGGGCGCGCCTCTGGTGGAAAAGGTCATAGACGCTCTGGAAAACGGAACTTGTTGCTGTCAATCGCAACTGGAAGGCGAAGCGACTCGCGCTCCGAAACTGAAAAAGTGTGACGGAAAGATCGACTGGACAAAATCCGCCGTGGAAATCCGAGACTTGTACCGCGCTCTGGAACCGTGGCCGCAGACCCACTTCTTCTGGAATCGCAAGCCGGGCGTCGAGCCGGTCAATCCGAACAATCTCCTGCGGCTCATTCCTCGCTCCATTCCACAGGTTTTAGACGAACCGATTGACGCTCCCGCCGCGCCGGGAACGGTACTGGAAGCTTCAGACCGTCTTGTCGTCCAGGCCGGAGCAGGGCAGGTCGTCTTTACCTGCATTCAGCCCGCAGGCAAGAATTGCATGGACATTCCCTCCGTCTG
>JAZUMX010000774.1:0-3560 GCA_045603865.1 Thermoguttaceae bacterium | reverse complement strand
AACGACGCGGAAACCGTCGCCGCTGGCGCGCATGGCGTCGAAGCACGGGTGCTTGGTCAGGTTCCCGGCAAACAACATTCGCGTTTGGGTTCGTTTCGATTCCAGATACTGAACCATCTCCTAGCCCGTAAAGGGCTCGTTGGGTTTGACGGTCAGCAGGAAGCCAAACCAGCTCGGGTCAGACCGCGGTTCCGGTTCCGGCAGGATAAAAACGTCTTGCAGCCCGTCGAGCCGCTGACGCAGGCGGGTCCAGTTCTCTTTGCGCTTCTCGACAAACGTTGGGAATTTCTTCAGCTGAGCGCAGCCGATCAACGCCTGTAAATCCGTTCCTTTGAGGTTGTATCCGCAATGACGATAGACGTATTTGTGGTCGTAGCCGCGGGGAAGCTCTCCGAACTGCCCGGTAAATCGGCAGCCGCAGGTGTTGTCGACGCCGGAATCGCACCAGCAGTCGCGTCCCCAGTCGCGATAAGAAAGCAGGATTCGCCGCAGAAGCGGGTTGTTTGTATAAACCGCGCCGCCTTCCCCGGTCGTCAAATGATGAGGCGGATAGAAGCTGGACGTCCCGATGTCGCCGAACGTCCCGGTAAACCGTCCGTCGTACAACGACCCGAGCGCGTCACAGTTGTCCTCGACCAGCCAGAGGTTGTACTTCTCGCAAAACGCCTTGACCGCGTTGAGATTGAACGGGTTCCCCAGCGTATGCGCTATCATGACGGCTTTGGTTTTGTCGCTGACAGCGTTTTCCAACTGGGTAACGTCAATATTGTAAGAGGGCAGGGCGACGTCAACGAAAACGGGAATAGCGCCGTACTGAATAATCGGGGCGACGGTTGTCGGGAACCCGGCGGCAACGGTAATGACTTCGTCTCCGCGCTGAATTTTGCGCTCTCCGAGCAGGTCAGACGTCAGCGCCATAAACGCCAGCAGGTTGGCGGACGACCCGGAGTTGACAAAGAACGCGAATCTCACGCCCAGGTATTGAGCCAGGCTCGACTCGAATTCTTTGGTAAACCGCCCGGCGGTGAGCCAGAATTCCAGCATGGCGTCTGTCAGGTTGAGCATTTCCTGCTCGTCAAAGACGCGCCCGGCGTAATGAACCGGCGTCTGACCCGGAACGAACTCGTTGCCGGCGTTCTGGTGAACGAGCTTATAATATTGCGTTACCTGTTCAAAGATGGACTGCTTGAGTTGTTCAATATTATTCTGTGACATTTTTATTTGCTTCTCGATATGCAATGAAAATATTGGCGCCGTTAAAGTCCTTTAGATCTACATTTGTTGAAGGAAGGTTGCACGGACCGATAACGGTATAGTTGTTTTGACGCAGCAGGTCAAAAATTTCTTCATTGTAATTAAACAGAACAATGGAATTATTGTTTCGAATTTGCTCCTGGTCTTTGTCCGTCAATTTTCCATAGTGAAAAAACATGCCCCTGAAATTATTTTGGTTGTTAAAGAATAATGGATATAGCGCTTCCTGGGTAAAGTTGACAACCTGGTCGTTGCGATTTTCTTCCGGGACGGAGTCTGTCATTTCAAAAAAGCGCTCCCATTGAACCGCCAGCTTCTTGTGGACTTTCATACCTTTCAGAATGCCGTCTCGTTGAATTGTTTGAGCGTTTTGAATTCTGTTAATCGGGAAATAAAAATCGTTCATCGGGTCGCAAGCCAGATTGTAATACTTTTTTGTAACAGAAGCAAAGGGCAGCAGGAATAACCCAATCGCCAGAACGACCGCGGCGACTTTAACCAGCTTAAAGGAATACTGAGTTTGTATCAGCGTTTGGATTGTATACGTCAGGGCGATGTAGCCGATAATCCCGCCCCAGAAAAAATGCCATGGGCAAGGCACCGGATAAAACTGATGAACCGAAAGCCCGGCAAAGACAAACAGCATAATTACGGCGCCGATCTGACTGCCCTCGCATTTCTTTGCAAAAAAAGCGCAGGTGGAACAGAGAAATCCGATTATCGTATTCCAGATTATGACGAAGTACAAACCGCCGACGCCGCCAAAGAGAAAGAAATTGATAACTGTAACAAATAAACTTGACGAATGACCGTCAGAGAGGTTTTTCTCTGTAGCAGAATTGGCAAAATTCATCGGTCCAATAAACGTCCGCCTAATGAATTGTTGCGTTACATGATTGCCGGTAATCCATAGTATAATTGGCAAACTGACGACAATCGATCCGAGCAAAAACAGCAGAAACTGCTTCGTCAGCGTCTTGACAGGGTAACGGCGTCCGAAAAGCCAAAAAATCAGCAAGGCGGGAAGCGACAGTTCAAAAACGATGCACGTCTGTCTGAACCAGAACGGCAAGACGGACAATGCGCCAGCGACAAAAAACGCGATTCCGCTTTGAGGTTTGTCAACGCACCACAACACAGCATAGAACGCCGCCAGCGAGAAGAACAGCGAAAATACCGACGACCACGGCTGGAATTCCCAGTAGTACATTGGCGCGTGAAGGTAAAACAGCGCGATGGGAATCCATAAAAATTTGGCGTCTAAAAAACGTTTGGATATCCAGTAAATCAAAACGATGGACATCGCGTAAAAAAAGACGGACAGATATTTCAAAACCAGCAGATTCACGCCAAAGACGTACAACGCGGCAGCTTGAAAGAAAACCGTCAAAATGCCGTAATGCGAATACGTCTGAGCGTACAGCGTCTGTCCGCGGGCGACGTCGGCGGCGGCTTTGAACATGATGCCGTCGTGATGCGGGTCGACGCCGTACTGCGCCCAGAATCCAAACCAAAGCAGCGTAAAGACGAACAGCGCTGCGGATATAATCCAGCCAGAGCGTTTGTTGTCAGCAGGAATATTTTCAAGATCAGACATCGGGAGCTCTAATTATTCCGTTCTTCACAATCGTGAATAAAATGTAACATTTGTTCTGAACTGATACAGGCAGAATTCTCGTAAAACTCCCTGTACCACTGCGCCGTTTTCTCCAGCGCGGTTTCTGTATTCCAGACGGGATTCCAGCCAAGAATTGCGTTGGCTTTTGTGCAGTCAAGAGTCAAATTCTGCGCCTCGTGGGGAGCGTGTTTGGGTTCGTTGATTTCAAACCGGATTTCCCGCCAGTTCTTTTGCAGTTCTGTTACGCAGTCGAGAACGGTTCGCACGCCATCAGACGGACCGAAGTTCCACGCCTGAGCAAATTCCCGGTTCCCTTCCAGCAGCTTCTGCCCCAGCATGAGGTATCCGCGCAGAGGTTCCAGAACGTGCTGCCACGGTCGGGTAGATCGCGGAGAACGAATCGAAACGGTTTCCCCCTTGGACGTTGCTTTGACAATGTCGGGAATAAGCCGATCGGCTGACCAGTCGCCGCCGCCGATAACGTTTCCCGCTCGCGCGCTGGCAAGAGCCGGGGAACCGTCTGCGGAAAAGAACGATCTACGCCAGGCGGAAATCGCCAGTTCGGCGCAGCCCTTGGACGCGCTGTAGGGATCGTAGCCGCCCATCGGGTCGGATTCCCGATATCCCCAGATCTGCTCTTTGTTCTCGTAACATTTATCAGTCGTAATCGCGACAATCGCCTTGACGG
>JAZUMX010000773.1:0-2437 GCA_045603865.1 Thermoguttaceae bacterium | reverse complement strand
CAGCTATTCATTTACTGGCTGCTCTTCTTTAAAGTCTGTGGTAATTTCCGAAGGCGTTATGGAGATAGGATCTGAGGTTTTCAGTGGCTGCGGCGCCTTAACAACCGTAGAACTTTCCGATGGCTTGAAGAAGATTGGAAGTCGAGCGTTTGAGGACTGTCGGTTTTTAACAGCAATAAAGATTCCAGAAGGCGTAACGGAGATTCCCCCCATCGCATTCTCTGGCTGCAGTTCCTTAATTTCTGTTGAGCTTCCTAAAAGCTTGACAGCTATTGGAAACAGCGCGTTTTCTGGCTGTAAATCATTAAAGTCTGTTGAGATTCCCGAAAGCGTAAAGACGATTGGAACTTATGCTTTCCATAACTGCAGTTCATTGACGTCGATTGTCTTTCCCAAAGATATGGAGTTGATTGACAGCTATTCATTTACTGGCTGTTCTTCTTTAAAGTCTGTGGTAATTTCCGAAGGCGTTATGGAGATAGGATCTGAGGTTTTCAGAGGCTGCGGCGCCTTAACAACCGTAGAACTTTCCGATGGCTTGAAGAAGATTGGAAGTCGAGCGTTTGAGGACTGTCGGTTTTTAACAGCCGTGAAGATTCCCGAAAGCGTTGTAGATATTGGATTCAATGCATTTAGCGGTTGTCCGAAGTTGAAACTCTTTGCTCCAGCTGGATCGAAAGCAGAAGAATACGCGAATAAAGCCGGAATTGCTTTTAAGGCTCAATAAGATTTTCAGGAACATAAAAATTACAGAGACGGCGCTTATTGCGTCGTCCCGTCTGTTGCCGCCGTGAGTTAAATCTTACGGCGATTTATTTTGTGCCGCTGAGCGGTTCTTCCGGGGGCTAACGCGCCCCGGCTCGCCTATCCCTAATACCGCATCAGCTTTTCTTCGACGACGTCCCAGCCGTGCGGTTCTCCCTCCGGGCGGACTCTGTGCCAGAACGGGTCGGTGGGAAACAGGGCGTTGTCGGCAGGCCAAGGGGTAAACGGATTGAACCCCAAGGCGTCGATGAGTTTGCTGGAATCCATGGCGACGTTTGTCGCCCTCGGTGGGATCGGCGCGCCCTCGTTCGTCTTTAACCCGTAGAGCAAATCGGGGTCAAAGCCGCCGACGCGGTTAATAATTTGAGCGCACTGGTACAGCGAAACGGGCCGCGGCTGTCCGCAATGAAAGACGCCGGAAAATTCGGACTCGTCCCGATTGAGGATTTCTTCCAGAACCCGGTTGATGTCCTGGCAGTACGTCGGGGTGCGAAATTCGTCTGTAAACAGCGTCGCCTGACGGTTGGCAAGAAACCGGCTGCCGATCCACTCGATTGCCCCGGCGTGTCCCGTCCCGCTTTTGCCCATCGGAAGCGAAATTCTCAGAATGCACGTCTGCGGACGATGGAGCAAAATCAGATTCTCCGCCGCCGACATCGACTGACCGTAAATCGAGACGGCGTCCGGCGGGTCGGACTCTTTATAGAACTCCCCGGCGGGGCGCCCTTTGAAAACCAGGTCGACGGACATGCAGATCAGTCGAGAATTGTAGCGTTCGCACTGCGCCAGCATCGACAGAATCGTTGACAGATTGAGCGTCCACGCCAGTTCCGGGTTCAGCTGACACGATTTCAAGGCGCACGACCCGCCGGAATGAATCACGCTCTTAAACTGATACTTCTCAAACAGGCGCCCAAGCTCGACAGCGTCGTCGACGTCGGCAAAAACCACCCCCGGCGCCGGCGCAATGTCTCCCCGCGACCCCCGACGCACCCCCACAACCTCGCCGGGATAGCGAGCCAGGAAATAGTCCAGCGCGTTGTATCCAATCACGCCGGCAACGCCAGTAATCAACAGGGGAAATTGCATGGAGCAGGGAATAGGGAGTGGGGAATAGGGAATGGGGAATGGGAAATGGGAAATAGGGAAATAGGGAATAGACTCAACGCGTCCATATTGAAATGGTATTATAGCCCGTAAAACCGGAGCTGTCAACCGGGAGACGAAAAGGGGAATCGGCAGGCGCATTTTCCCCGTCTCCCGTCTTGATATTTTTTCCGAAAAGCATATAATATATAGTAACGGATAGAATTAAGAAAAATGTTTCTATTCCGTTATTATTCCATAACAAACAAGGAGATATAATATGGCTTGGGATTATTCCGAAAAGACAAAGCAGCTGTTTCTCGACGCGGTTGCTGGCAAGCCCGGCACGCACCTGGGAGAAATTGAGAATCCAGACGGCATCGGCGAACACGGTTCAATCGCCTGCGGCGACGCGCTCAAGTTCACGTTTCGGGTCGAAAAGAACGACGAAGACCCGACCAAAGACCGGATTGTCGAGACAAAATATCTGACTTTCGGCTGCACATCGGCAATCGCCGCCAGCGAAGCCCTGTGCTGCATTCTGGAAGACAAAAAATGCACGCCCATCGAAGCGCTCAAAGTTACC
>JAZUMX010000772.1:0-2814 GCA_045603865.1 Thermoguttaceae bacterium | reverse complement strand
GCTACGATCCGACTTAAGTTCGAGGTTTAGGTTATTGACCATCCAGCAGTTGCCGTCTTTGAGCTTTCTAACGGCATAAGTCTTTCCGTCGCGATTATCGGTCAAAGCGACAGTTTGGTGTTCGCCGAGCGTTGAACAACCGGACCAATTTTGCATCTCGCCAGCGGAGGGGAGCCATTTCGCGTAAAGCTGGAGACCCTCAGAGCTTAATGTACTCGGAGTCGTTATTGTCTCGTTCGCCTGATAAGTAGTTCCGAAGCCGTTTTCCTGCGTATTCCAGCCGACGAAGGCATAGCCGAGTTTGTTATAAGTCGGGGCGGTCAACATGACGCTGGCGTTCGCCGAAGCAGTCTGGTCGGACATCGTTCCTGTTCCGCCGTTAGCGTTATAACAAATCTTCCCAGCTTCGCAGGTCGTTGCGGTTTCTTCTTCCTCGACGGTCGTTACTTCCGTTCCGCGGGCAACACAGCGGACGGTAAAGCCGAGCACCTTACTGACACCATCCTGGGTGTTGACGCTGGTAGAATCGAAGACCAAGTAGCGTGCGTTTGTAGAGCTAGACGGAGTAGAAGCCCAGTAGCGGCCGTAGTTCCCACGACGGTCTGCTGTACCCTTAATCCAGTTATAGCTGCCGGAAAGAATAATGGGTAACGGAACTTCCTGTAAGCTATTCGACGGCGTAGTACTTCCCTGATCTCCATAAACACTAATCAAGTTATAACTTCCCTTGATTAAATTGATCCAAGATTTATCTAAGAAGCTCCCCGAATCGACCGCTTTATCTGGCCCGTTAATCGGCAACTGCCACCCTTTCGGACAAATGCTGTCTTTTGCGCTTCCCTCGACGGTTAAAGTATCCGTCGAATTATAAACCCCGCTCTCTGCCGTCGCGGCATACCAGTTATAATAATTCCCAACGTACATATTTCCATAATAATTTCCCTCGCCCTGCGTCTCGTATCCGCTATCTCCGTGACTGCTCGAAGCAACCTCGGTCGGCGTGAACCCGCTTGTCATTGCCAACGGATTATCGCTCGCGCTTCCCGTCGTCTGTTGATTATACCCCTTCCTCGCCCCGGTCGTCGGGTTCGTTGGAATATACCTATATTGCGTCCCGACCGTGTTCGAATAGCTCCTCGGAATCTGCGACCTCTGATTGTTCGCGACATAAACCGAATCGTGAACATTCTCCCCGCTCGTCAGCGTCGTCCCCGCCTCATTTTTCGCACTCCCCCAGCTATAATCAACCGTATTCCCACTCACTCCCTTGTTCCCTAACTCGTTCCACGCTTGGAACTGCTTCGGCTGGCTCATTCCTACTACGCTATCGCTCCAATCCGCGAACGTTGAGAACGTCCCATAACTGTTCGATTTATAACTTGCGCTCGGGTCCCAGCTCGCTCGATACCCGGCGTCATCCGAACTTAATCCATAAGAAATATCTGTATTGCTTGCCGTCAACGTCGTATGTGTCGAATCTGTCCCAACCAACCCTAGCTCCAAATCAAGGTTCTGAACCATCCAACAGTTCCCGTCCGCTAATCTCCTAACCAAATATTGTTTACTATCTCGCGTATCTCGGAGCGCGAACGTCCCCTTCCCGAGATAATTTCCATATCCCGACGTCGTCCCCACCCCCGCTGTTCCAACCGCAACCGCATCCGTACCATCTCCAGCAAGTCCATCTTCGCCATATCTATCATAAAGTTGCGCGCTCGCCCCAACTCCCGTCCCCCACTGGTTCGTCATCTTACAAATCCCCGTCGTCATTCCCTGCATCGTCGTCACATACGGATTACTCCCGTCTTTCGTCTGAAGCCCGACATACCTAAACGCCCCTGCTCCCGTCGTCTTATAGCTAATATAATTCGTCGTCAACGCATCGCTCCCACCCTTAACAACCGGGACCGAAACGATGAAATCATAATCAACTCCCTCCGAGTCCGCCAAATCCGGCAACGTACAGTCAACCTTAATCCCGCCGTCTGTAATTACTAAATTATCCGCCGCACAAGTCCCCGCCGCGCTCGCCGTCGCCGTCGCAAGCTCGCTCGCCGTAAACTTCCCGTCCCCGCTCGCTCCCCCGTCTGCCGCCTTTGCGTTCGCGTGGCTCACCAACCTAATTGTTAAATCACTCGCACTTAAACTAATTCCCTCCGTATTCAAATCCATATAAAGCGTCGTTACGTCCGTCGGGCCGCCCAAATCTTTCGAGCTCGCGACGTTCGTGCTCGGCGTATCAAGGTCGCTCGCGCTCGCAACCGCCGTATAGAGAATTTTACTTCCATACGTCCCCGCGACCAACTCGCTATTTACCTTAACCCCATAAACAACTACTTTCGTATTATTCTGATCTCCCGTAACCTGCGCTCCGCTAACCGTATTCGTCCCAAACCCGTTCGTGTTCGTCGTGTCTGCGCTCCAAATCTTATCTGGCTCCGAAGCTAGCGGAACCGCTGCAAATTTCGCGCTGTAAAGCGCCAAGTCCGCCGCATTCCCCGTCGTCGCCGTAATCGGGTTTCCCGAAAGATTGCTGTTAGAATATGTCCCCGCCGCCGAGAATCCCGTCTCGCCGTCGTTCAACGCATACCCCCAGCTATTCCCCGTCAGCGCCGCCGGACTTCCGTTATTCTCGGTTACTGGGCTAATCCCAATCGCCGTATGTCCGCAATTTTTCTTCGCGTCGTCGCTCGCGTCGAATCCATAGCAAAGTTTCCGGTTATTGTTTTCGACTTCCGAGTTCATTGAGAGGTAAACGCTAAAATGCTTTCCGGTCGTATTAACAGTCAAAGTTTTCGCTTTCGTCGCGACAAC